>NZ_JOGH01000078.1:0-36969 GCF_000721345.1 Kitasatospora sp. NRRL B-11411
CGGGAGGAGGGCAGGCGGGGGGCGGGGTGCGGTGGGGCCGCGTCCACGGCGGTCAGGTGCGCGTGGGCGCGGCCCCGCCCGGCCCCGGGGGCGGAAGCGGGGCGCGCTCCCGGGGCGGTCGGGCGGCCGTCGCTCAGGCGACGGTGAAGGCGGCGAGCCGGAGCGGCCCGCGCAGGGTGACCCGCAGGTCGTGCACACCCCGCGGGGGGTCGGACAGCGTGGCCGTGACGGTCGTCCAGGCGTACCGGCCGCCGGTCGGCGGGACGGTGAGGGTGGCGAGCACCTGCCCGTCCGCCGTGAACTCCAGCTCGGCGCCGGCCGCTGCGTCCTCCAGTGCGCCCTCCAGCGCCACCTCCGCCGAGACTTCCCGGGCGCCGGTCAACTCGACGGTGGAGAAGAGGAGTTCGGCCTCGGACCCGGCTTCGGACCCGGCGTCGGACCCGGCGGGGGTGACCGCGTCGCCGGTCTCCCGGGTGGCGTCGACCAGGGCGATGCCCCGGTGCGCGTCGAAGTCCGCGGCCGCGGTGCGGCGGCCCAGGACGGTGCGCGGCGCGGGGGCCGGGCCCTCGACGGTGACCTGGACGGTGGCGCGGACGTCCTCGGCGGAGGCCGCGGCGAGCAGCTGGTAGCGGCCCGGGTCGACGGTGAACGCGCCGGTGGCGACGTCCCAGTGCGCCAGGTGGGCGGCGGCGGGGAGGTCGAAGACCAGGCGGCGGCTCTGGCCGGGCGCCAGGGTGATCTTCCGGAAGTCGGCCAGCTTGCGGCGCGGCGCCTGGTAGCGGGCCTCCAGCGGGCGCACGTACAGCTGCACCACCTCGGTGCCGGGGCGGGTGCCGGTGTTGCTGACGGTCAGGGCGGCCCGGATGCTGCCGTCCTGGCCGACGGTGGCCGAGTCGACCTCCAACTCGCCGTACCGGAAGGCGCCGTAGGACAGGCCGTGGCCGAACGGGTAGCGCGGCGCGGCCCGGTGGTACTGGTACGTCCAGCCGGCCTGGATGATGTCGTAGTCCAGCGGGTGCGGCAGCTCGTCGTCGCCGCGGTACCAGGTCTGCGGGAGCCGGCCGGCCGGGTCGGCGTCGCCGAACAGCACGTCGGCGAGGGCGTGGCCGGTCTCCTGGCCGCCGTGCGAGGTCCACAGGACGGCGGGCAGGTGCTCGTCGGCCCAGTCGACGGCGTACGGGTAGCTGCTCATCACGATCAGCGCGGTGTCCGGGCGGACGGCGGCGACCTCCTTGAGCAGGTCCTCCTGGGCGGGCGGCAGGGCCAGGCCCCGGCGGTCCTCGGTCTCGCGGCCGTGGATCAGCGGGTGGTTGCCGAGCACCACCACGGCGAGGTCGGCGGCGGCGGCCGCGGCGACGGCCTCCGCCCGTCCGTCGCGCAGCAGTTCGCGGGTGAAGCGCTCGGCGCCGGCGGCGTCCTCGGCGGTGACCCGCAGGGTGCCGTCGGCGTCGGCGGCCGCGTACCTGCCGGTCAGCACGGACTGCAGCAGCACAGCGCCGCCCGGCAGCACGGCGCCGCGGTCGGTGCCGTCCTCGGTCGCGCTGCCGGTCCCGCCCGCGGCGGCGCCGCCGGTCCCGCCGCCGGCGGCGTCGGTCGCGTCGACCAGCCGGAAGGTCTCGTGCACGTCCCAGCTCTTGACGACGGCCTGGTCGGCGACCAGTGAGCCGTCCTCCTTGACGGAGAGGAACCGCCCGTTGTCGGCGGCGCGCAGGGTGAGCACGCCCAGGCCCCAGTCGCCGAGGTCGAAGGCGGTGCCGTTCAGCGGTTCGCCGGTGGAGGCGGCCCGCAGCAGGATCCGGTCGATGCCCTCGTGCACCGTCAACTCGCCTCCGGCGGGGGCGAGTCGGGCGCGCAGGCCGTCGGCGACGGTGACCGCGTAGGGCAGCGTGCCGGAGTACCAGTCCTCGAACAGCGCGTCGCCGTGCGGGCCGATCACGGCGATCTTCTTCGTCGGGTCGGTGAGCGGCAGCAGGCCGGTGTTCTTCAGCAGGACGGTGGAGGCGGCGGCGGCCCGGCGGGCCAGGGCGCGGTGCGGGGCGCTGTCGACCACCTCGGTGCCGATGTGCGCGTACGGGTCCAGCTCGGGGTCGAACTCGCCCATCCGGAACCGGAGTTCGAACTGGCGGCGGACCGCGAGGTCGATGTCGGCCTGGTCGATCAGGCCGCGCTCCAGGGCCTCGCGCAGCCGGCCGATGACGGTCTCGCTGTCCTCGCCGTGGTCGGTGAAGGAGTCGATGCCGGCCTTCAGCGCGGCGGCGTGGCTCTCGGCGTGGTCGTCGAAGTAGTGCTCCGGGTCGACCAGGTTGGAGGGGGCCTCGGCGTCGGAGACCACGAAGAGCTGTCGGCCGGTCGGCGCGGCCCAGCGGCGCAGCTCGGTCTCCAGCAGCGGGGAGACGTGGCAGGGGCGGCCGTTGACCAGGTTGTACGCGGCCATCACCCCGGTGGCCGCGCCGGAGGCGATCGCGGGCTTGAACGCGGCCAGGTCGTACTCGTGCAGGACGCGCGGGCGCAGGCCGGAGGAGGTGGTGCAGCGGTCGTCCTCGTTGTTGTACGCGAGGAAGTGCTTGAGCACCGGGGCCGCGCGCAGGTAGGTCGGGTCGTCGCCGGCCAGGCCGCGGCAGAACGCCTCGCCGAGGCGGGCGGTGTGCACCGGGTCCTCGGAGTAGCCCTCCTCGTTGCGGCCCCAGCGCGGGTCGCGCAGCAGGTTCAGCACCGGGGCCCAGGCCTGCAGGCTGTTCGGGCCGCGGTCGGGGGCGATGGCGGCGGGGCGGTGGTGGTGGAAGGCGCGCAGCTCGGTCGAGGTCGCCTCGGCGACCTCGCGGACCAGTTCCTCGTCCCAGCTCGCGCCGAGGCCGACGGCCTGCGGGAACGCGGTGGCCACGCCGAGCCAGGAGACGCCGTGCAGGGCCTCCGCGCCGGTGCGGAAGGCGCCGATGCCCAGGCGGGGCACGGCGGGGGCGTACTGGTGGAGCATCGAGAGGCGCTCGGCGGGGGAGAGCCTGGACAACAGGTCGTCGACGCGCTTGTCCAACGGAAGCGCGGAATCGTGGAACGGGTACCGCTCGGCCGGGGTCTCGGCGGCGGACGGGGACGGGGAACTCAACGGGCTCACCCCAGGATGATGGTGCGGTGCGGTTGGTCGTCGAAGCGAATCGACGCTGACACGAAGCATGGACCCTGTCAACTCCCCCTGGCTACGGGGAAAATGAATTTGTCCAGGCACTTGTCTAACCGGAAACGTGTCGTTAGTGTCGCCGCAACATCAAGCGCTTCGACAGTCAAGCGCTTCGACAGCGCCCCGTGCAGGGCGCCGCGGAAGGGCCTCCCCACCATGAGAACCGAGCTGAACCGCAGATCCTTCGTCACCGCCGCCGTCTCCGTCGCCGGAGCAGCGGCGATGACCCCCCTGCTGGCCGCCTGCGGGGGCGGCGGCTCGAAGCACAAGACCGGCGCCAACTCCGCCGACGGCGTCAAGTCGGCCCTGCCTGCCTTCACCGCCAGCACTTCCGTGACCGCCGACATCCCCTCGGTCCCCGGCGCGGACGGCGCGGTGACCGACCCGGCCTTCCTCACCTACCCGGCCAGCCCGGTGGCCACGGTCAGCGGCGTGCCCGGCAAGGGCGGCAGCTACTCGGCCGTCACCCCGCTGTGGGGCACCGTCCCGCCCGCGGGCAACTCGTTCTACACCGCGATGAACAAGGCCCTCGGCGTCACCCTCGAGATGAAGCCGGCCGACGGCAACAACTACGCCACCATCATCCCGACCATGACCGCGGCCAAGAAGCTGCCGGACTGGATCCAGCTCCCGACCTGGTGGAACCCGAACTTCAACGTCGGCGAGCTCGCCGCCTCCCAGTTCGCCGACCTCACCCCCTTCCTGGCCGGCGACAAGATCAGCAAGTACCCGAACCTGGCCGCCATCCCCACCGGCGCCTGGCAGGCGGGCATCTGGGGCGACAAGCTCTACGGCATCCCCTCCTTCTCCACCGGCTTCTCCATCGCGGGCACCACCTTCTACCGCCGTGACCTCTTCGACGCCAAGGGCATCACCGCGGACCAGGTCAAGACCCTCGACGACCTGATGAACCTGGGCAAGGAGCTCACCGACGAGAAGGCCGGCACCTGGGCCTTCGACGACGTGTGGACCTACCTCTTCCCGTTCTTCGACGTCCCCAACAGGTGGAAGCTCGCCGACGGCAAGCTCGTCCACAAGTACGAGACCCCCGAGCTGCTCGAAGCCCTCGACTGGCACTACAAGCTCGCCACCGCCGGCTACCTGCACCCCGACGCCATCGCCGGCAACAACGCCGACGCCAACACCCGCTTCTACGCGGGCAAGACCCTGATCCAGGGCGGCGGCACCGGCGCCTGGAACCTCGCCGACAGCCTGTCCGGCACCGCCGCGACCCCCGGCTTCCGGCGCGGCTCGTTCAACTTCCTCACCTCGAAGGCCGGCGGCACGCCCAAGCTGTTCATGGGCTCCTCCACCAGCCTGATGAGCTACCTGAACGCCAAGCTCAAGCCCGAGCAGATCGAGGAGCTGCTCGCCGTCGCCAACTACCTGGCCGCGCCGTACGGCTCCGCCGAGTACACGATGGTCAACTTCGGCGTCGAGGGCACCCACTACACCCGGGTCAACGGCGTGCCGACCTTCAACGACGAGGGCAAGAAGGACGTCCAGGCGCAGACCTACCCGTTCCTGGCCACCGCCTCCTCGGTCATCTCCAACCCCGGCGCCGACCAGGTCACCAAGGACATCGCCGCCTTCCAGGCCGCCAACGTCAAGTACCTGTACAAGCCGCTGTTCTGGAACATGAACATCTCGATGCCGCAGAACATCGCCACCATCGACACCGCGCAGGCCGTCGAGGACGCGATCAAGGACTGCTACCACGGCAAGAAGAAGGTCTCCGACGTCCAGGCCGCCATCTCGACCTGGAAGACGAACGGCGGCGACCGCCTCAAGCAGTGGATGACCGACAACGTCCTGAGCAAGTACGGAACGGGTCAGTGAGCACGGCGCGATCGGAGCGGGGCACGCCCGACACCGCCGGGGGAGCCGCCGGCCGGAAAGGCCGCACCGGAAGGAACGGTGCCGTCCGGCTGAACTGGCGGGTCAGGCTGCGGCGGGACAGGACGCTGCTGCTGATGACCGTCCCGGCCGTGGTCCTGCTGCTGGTCTTCAACTACGCGCCGCTGTTCGGCCTGGTCACCGCGTTCCAGTACTACGACCCGCTGGTCGGCGTGCGCGACAGCGAGTGGGCCGGCCTCGCGCAGTTCCAGCAGCTCTTCCACGACCCGCTGTTCTGGGGGGCGCTGAAGAACACCCTCTGGCTCAGCCTGGTCCAGCTGGTGCTGTTCTTCCCCGTTCCGATCGCGCTGGCCCTGCTGCTCAACACGGTGCTCAGCGAACGGCTGCGCAACTTCATCCAGTCCGTGGTCTACCTGCCGCACTTCTTCTCCTGGGTGCTGGCCATCACGATCTTCCAGCAGATGCTCGGCGGCGCCGGAATCCTCAACCACTTCCTGCGGCAGAACGACATCGCCCCCTGGGACATCACCACCAACCCGCACACCTTCGCCCTCCTGGTCACCTCGCAGGCGATCTGGAAGGAGGCCGGCTGGGGCATCATCGTCTTCCTCGCCGCGCTGGCCGCCATCAACACCGACCTGTACGAGGCCGCCGCCGTCGACGGCGCCGGACGCTGGCGCCGGATGTGGCACATCACCCTGCCCGGACTGCGCGGCGTGATCGTGCTGATGCTGGTGCTGCGCCTGGGCAACGCGCTGACCGTGGGCTTCGAGCAGTTCCTGATCCAGCGCGAGGCGGTCGGCCACGAATCCGCCGACGTGCTCGACACCTTCTCCTTCTACTACGGCATCGCCACCGGCAACTACAGCTTCGGCGCCGCGGCCGGCCTCTTCAAGAGCGTCATCTCGCTGCTGCTGATCTGGGGGGCCAACAAGCTGGCACACGCCTTCGGCGAGGACGGGTTGTACCGCAAATGAGCCAGACACCCACCACCGTCCGCGCGGACGCCGCGACCGCGGCACCCCCCGCGGCCAAGCCCCGCCCGGTCCGGACCGGCCGCCCCCGCGCCCGGGCCGGGCGGGCCCCCTGGGAAGAGCCGCCCACCGCCCTCGGCCAGGGCGCCAAGGGCATCACCCTGGCCGGCGTGATCGCCGCCGTCGCCGTCCCGCTCTGGATCATCGCGCTGACCAGCGTCTCCACCCCCGGCGCCGTCAACCGGGCCGGCGGGCTGGTGGTCTGGCCCGACGGCATCACCTTCGACGCCTACCGGCAGATGCTCGGCGACGGCACCGTCCGCACCGCCCTGATGGTCAGCTTCGCCATCACCCTGGTCGGCACCGCCGTGTCCATGATCGTCTCGGTGATGGCGGCCTACGGCCTGTCCCGCTCCGAGTCCTTCGCGCACCGGCCGATCCTCACCCTGCTGATCGTCACCATGTTCGTCAGCGGCGGCCTGATCCCGACCTTCCTGGTGGTCACCGGACTCGGCGGCTACGACCAGTGGTGGTCGCTGATCCTGCCCAGCGCCGTCTCGGTGTTCAACATCCTGGTGCTGCGCTCGTTCTACTCCACCACCTCCGCCGACCTGATCGACGCCGCCCGGCTCGACGGCGCCGGCGACTGGCGGATCCTGTGGTCCGTGGTGCTGCCCACCTCCCGGGCCGTCACCGCCGTCATCGCGCTGTTCTACGCGGTCGGCTACTGGAACTCGTTCTTCAACGTGATGCTCTACATGCCGACCTCGGCCGAGAAGTGGCCGCTGCAGTACGTGCTGCTGACCTACGTCAACCGCGGCAACGGGCTGCCCGGCTCCGTCAACTCCGGCTTCGGGGCCGCCAACGCGCAGACCGCGCCGCTCACCCTGCAGATGGCCGTGGTGGTCCTCACCCTGGTGCCGCTGCTCATGGTCTACCCGTTCATGCAGAAGCACTTCCGCACCGGCGTGCTGACCGGCGCCATCAAGGGCTGAGCCGGAGCGGGAACCACGCACGACCCGGAGCGGGAACCACGCACGACCCGGCGTCAGTAACCTGACGCCACAGGGGCCGCACACCCCACCGACCAGGAAAGCAGGAACCGAACCCATGGTGACTCTCGCCGACGTGGCCCGGCACGCGGGCGTCTCGCCCAGCACCGTCAGCTACGTGCTCAGCGGCAAGCGATCGATCTCGGAGGCCACCCGCCGCCGCGTCCAGCACGCCGTCGAGGAGCTCGGCTACCACCCCAACGCCGGCGCCCGCGCGCTCGCCGGACGGCGCTCCCACATCATCGCCCTCGTCGTGCCGCTGCGCACCGACGTGTACGTGCCGATCATGATGGAGATCGCCGTCTCGGTCACCATGGCGGCCCGTCAGCACGGCTACGACGTGCTGCTGATCACCAACGACGAAGGCCCCGACGGGGTCCGCCGGGTCGCCGCCAGCGGCCTGGCGGACGGGGTCATCCTGATGGACGTCGAACTCGACGACGAGCGCATCCCCGTGCTGCGCGAACAGGGCATCCAGGCCTCGATGATCGGCCTGCCCGCCGACAGCACCGGCCTGTCCTGCGTCGACCACGACTTCGCCGCGGCCGGTGCCCAGTGCGCCGACCACCTCGCCGACCTCGGCCACCGGGACGTCGCCTTCATCGGCTACGCGCCCGCCGTCTACCACCGGCACGCCGGCTACGCCGAACGCACCCTGACGGGCTTTCGGGAGCGCGCCCTCGAACGCGGCCTGAGATTCCTGCACCGGCCCTGCGAAGGCACCTACGAATCCACGGCCGGCACCCTGGCCCGGATCCTCGCCGACCGCCCCGACACCACCGGCTTCGTGGTCCAGAACGAGAACGCCATCGGCCCGCTGCTGCAACTGCTGCCCACCAGCGGACGCACCGTCCCCGAGGACGCCTCGGTGGTCGCGCTCTGCCCTGAACAGCTCGCCGAGCAGTACGCCCCCGGCCTCACCGCCGTCACCGGCCCCGCCCAGGAACTCGGCCGGGTCGCCGTCGACCAGGTGATGCGCCGGATCGCCGCCGCCGAACGCGGCACCGACCCCGAGGACGAACTCGTCCTGCTCGCCCCCGTCCTGACGCCCCGGCAGAGCAGCGGCCCGCTGCTCACCCCCGTCCCGCCCGCCCGAAGGAGGTAGCACCACCCGTGACGGCCAGCACCCCGGCGCCCGGCCCGGCCGACCGCCCGCGCAACCCCGTCGTCCCCGGATTCCACCCCGACCCGAGCGTCTGCCGGGTCGGCGAGGACTACTACCTGGCCTGCTCCAGCTTCGAGTACCACCCCGGCGTGCCGATCCTGCACAGCCGCGACCTGGTCCACTGGCGGCAGATCGGCAACGCCCTCGCCGACCTGCCGCTCCCGCCCGGCACCCCGTCCTCCGGCGGCGTCTACGCCCCGACCCTGCGCCACCACGACGGCCGGTTCCACCTGATCACCACCGAGGTCGGCACCGGCAACCTGCTGGTCACCGCCGACCACCCGGCCGGGCCGTGGTCCGCGCCGGTCCGGCTGCCCGACGTCCCCGGCATCGACCCCGACCTGGCCTGGGACGAGGACGGCACCTGCTGGTGCACCGTCGCCGGCGTCGCCCAGCTGCGGATCGACCCGGCGAGCGGAAAGGCGCTGGAGGAGCCCCGCCCGCTGTGGTCCGGCACCCGGCAGGCCCCCGAGGCCCCGCACCTGTACCGGATCGGCGACTGGTGGTACCTGCTGATCGCCGAGGGCGGCACCGAACGCGCCCACAGCGTCTCCGTCGCCCGCTCCCGCCGCCCCGACGGCCCGTTCGAGCCCTGCCCGGACAACCCGCTGCTCACCCACGCCGGCAGCCACAGCCCGATCCAGAACACCGGCCACGCCGACCTGGTCCAGGGCCCCGACGGCAGCTGGTGGGCCGTGCTGCTCGGCGTCCGCCCGCGCGGCGGCACCCCCGGCTGGCACCCGCTCGGCCGCGAGACCTACCTGACGCCCGTCAGCTGGGCCGACGAGTGGCCCGTCATCGGCCAGGTGCCCGTCGAACTCCCGGACCTGCCCTGGGAGTTGCACCCCTGGCCGGCCGAGCCGACCCGGGAGGACTTCGACGGCCCGCTGCCCCCGCAGTGGCTCTCGGTCCGCGACCGCCCCGCCGACCGCATCACCACCGGACAGCGCCCCGGCTCGCTCACCCTGCACGCCCGCGACGGCCACGTCGACGACACCTTCACCGGCCGCCGCCAGCAGCACCACGCCGTCCGCGCCCGCACCCGGCTCGACGCCACCACCGGCACCGGCGGCCTCGCCGTCCGCCTCGACGACGAGCACGCCTACACCGTCGAGGCCGACGGCCGCCACGTCCGGGTCACCACCCACCTCGGCGGACGGACCACCGTCGTCGCCGAACGCGAACTCCCGCACCACGACGTGGTGCTGCGCGTCGAGACCGCCCCCGCCGCCGAGCGCGGCCCGCGCACCGGCCCCGACGCCCTCGCTCTCGGCCACGAACGGCCCGACGGCACCTTCGCCGCGCTCGCCACCCTGGACGGCCGCTACCTCACCACCGAGGTGGCCGGCGGCTTCACCGGCCGGGTCATCGGCCTGTACGCCGCCCAGGGCACCGTCCACTTCGACTGGTTCGAGCTCCGGCCCACCGGCCAGGACGACTGAACGACAGGAACACCCCCATGCCCGACCTGAACGACGCCACCCGCGGCCGCATCCTCTACGGCGGCGACTACAACCCCGAGCAGTGGCCCGAGGAGACCTGGCAGGAGGACGTCCGCCTGATGCGGCAGGCCGGCGTCACCAGCGTCACCGTCGGCGTCTTCTCCTGGGCCCGGCTCGAACCCGCCCCCGGCGCCTACGACTTCGGCTGGCTCGACCGCCTGCTCGACCTGCTGCACGCCCACGGCATCGGCGTCGTGCTGGCCACCCCCACCGCCTCCCCGCCCCCGTGGCTCGGCCACCGCCACCCCGAGACCCTCCCGCAGGCCGAGAACGGCACCACCGTCTGGTACGGCTCCCGCAACCAGTTCTGCGCCTCCTCCCCGACCTACCGCCGCCACGCCGCCGCCATCACCGAACAGCTCGCCGCCCGCTACGGCGCGCACCCCGCGCTCACCATGTGGCATGTCAACAACGAGTACGGCACGCACTGCTGGTGCGACCAGACCGCCGCGCACTTCCGGCGCTGGCTGCAAGACCGGCACGGCACCCTCGAAGAGCTCAACTCGGCCTGGGGCACCGCCTTCTGGAGCCAGCACTACGCCGAGTGGGACGAGATCCTGCCGCCCCGCCAGGCCCAGTACATCCGCAACCCCGCCCAACTGCTCGACTTCGCCCGGTTCACCTCCGACGCCCTGCTGGAGTGCTACACCGCCGAACACGCCATCGTCGCCCGGCACAGCCCCGCCGTCCCCGTCACCACCAACCACATGCCGTTCTGGCGCGGCCAGGACGGCTGGGCCTGGGCGAAGGAACAGGACGTCGTCGCGCTCGACGTCTACCCCGACCCCGACGCCGCCCTCGGCGCCCAGCACGGCGCCCTCGTCCAGGACCTGGCCCGCTCGCTGGCCGGCGGCCCCTGGATGCTGATGGAGCAGGCCGCCGGCGCCGTCAACTGGCGCCCCGTCAACCGCCCCAAGCCGGCCGGTCTCAACCGGCTCTGGTCGCTGCAGGCCGTCGCCCGCGGCGCCGACGCGATCTGCTTCTTCCAGTGGCGCCAGTCCCGGCAGGGCGCCGAGAAGTTCCACTCCGCGATGCTCCCGCACTCCGGCACCGGCAACCGCACCTTCCGCGAGGTCACCGCCCTCGGCGCCGACCTCGACCGGCTCGGCCCCGCCGTGGCCGGCACCCCCGTCGCCGCCGAGGTCGCCCTGTTGCACGACTGGGACGCCTGGTGGGCGAGCGAACAGCCCGGCCGGCCCTCCGAGCTGCTCGACTACCAGGAGAACGTCACCGCCTGGCACCGCGCCCTGTGGGAGGCCAACCACACCACCGACCTGGCCCACCCCGCCGCCGACCTCGCCCGCTACCGCCTGGTCGTCATCCCCTCGCTCTACCTGCTCACCGACGCCGCCCTCGACAACCTCGCCGCCTACGTCCGCACCGGCGGCACCCTGGTGACCGGCTACTTCACCGGCGTCGCCGACCACCAGGACCGGATCCGCCCCGGCGGCGTCGACGCCCGGCTGCGCGAGGTGCTCGGCCTCGCCGCCGTCCACCAGTGGTGGCCGCTCAACGAGGGCGAGACCCTGCGGTGCACCGGCGCCGAGGACTTCCGGGGCTCGCTGTGGGCCGAGGGCTTCCAAGGCTCGCTGTGGGCCGAGGAGTTGGAGACCGCAGGCGCCGAGGTGGTGGCCCGCTACGCGGACGGCGAACTCGCCGGACACCCCGCCGTCACCCGGCACGCGTACGGCGAGGGCACCGCCTGGTACCTCTCCACCCGCCCCGAACCCGACGCCCTGCGCGCCCTGCTCACCCGCGCCGCCCGCGAAGCCGGCCTGCGCCCGGCCGCTGAACACCTGCCCGCCGGCGTCGAGGCCGTCCGCCGCGGCGAACTGCTGTTCCTGCTCAACCACGGCCCCCAGAAGGCCAGTTGCGAACTTACCGGCCACTGGGAGGACCTGCTCACCGGCAAGCCCGGCACCGGCACCCTCACCCTGGAGCGGTACGGCGCCGCCGTCCTGCGCCCGGCCACCCCGTGAACGCCCAGCGCCCACGCGGCAGTTGGGAACCCGCCCCGGCCGCCCGCTGGGAGGACGCCTTCCTCACCGGCAACGGCACCCACGGCGCCATGGTGCACGGCCGCACCCGCGACGAACTGATCGTCGTCAACCACCACCTGCTGCTGCGCCCCAACGGCGGCGAGCACGCCCTCGCCCCCGACCTGGCCGCCGAGTTGGAGCACCTGCGGGACGCCGTCCTGACCGGCCGCGCCCGCGAGGCCGTCGCCCGCCACGTCACCGCCCCGCTCCAGTGGGTCCGCCCCTTCCACCCCGCCCTCGCCCTCCGGCTGCGCCGCCCCGCCGCCCCCGTCGGCGACTACCGGCGCGAGGTCGACCACCGCACCGGCGTGGTCGCCACCCGCTGGGACGGCCGCCGCGCCGAAACCTTCGCCTCGCGCGCCGACGACCTGCTCGTCCACCGCGAAGTCCGCACCGGCGACGTCGAGTTGACCCACCACTGGCAACTCGACGGCGCCCCCGCAGACCTCGCCGTCCGCACCCGCGCCACGGCCGGACCCGGCGGCGCCGTGCTGCGCACCGACGTCCGCCACCCCGGCGACTCCGGCTACGGCTACACCTGCTGGACGCACGTCCGCGCCACCGGCGGCACCCTGCACGCCGAAGGGGGGAGCATCCGCGCCGAGGGCTGCGCCGAGGTCCTGCTGCTCACCCGCGTCCACCCCTGGGAGGACCCGCCGCCGCCCGCCCTCCCCGACCGCCCCCACCCCGAACTGCTGGAACGCCACCTGGCCCGGCACGCCCCCGCCTACGACCGGGTCGACCTCGACCTCGGCGCCCCCGAGGAACACCGCGCCCTGCCCGGCTCCGCCCTGCTCGCCGACCCGGCGAAGCACCGGTCCGCCCTGCTGGAGCGGCTGTTCGACGCCGGGCGCTACCACCTGCTCAGCTCCGCCGGCGTCCTGCCGCCCCGGCTCACCGGCCTGTGGACCGGCTCCTGGGACACCGCCTGGAGCGGCGCCCTCACCTGCGACGCCAACCTCAACCTCCAGGTCTCCTCCGCCGCCGCGGCCGCCCTCCCCGAAGTCAGCCACGCCCACGCCGCCTTCGTCGCACGCCAGTTGGACGACTGGCGGAGCAACGCCCGCCGCCTGTTCGGCCTGCCCGGCCTCGTCGCCCCCGCCCACACCGACGGCCGCTCCGGCCACGCCTACCACTACAGCGAGGACTACCCGCTGCACCTGTGGACCGCCGGCGCCCACTGGCTGCTGCAACCCCTGCTCGACCACGTCGACACCACCGGCGACACCGCCACGGACCGGCAACTCGTCCGCCCCGCGCTCGCCGAGACCGCCGACTTCTACCGCGCCTTCCTCACCCGCACCGGCCCCGACGGCCGCCTGCTGCTCGTCCCCTCCTACTCGCCCGAGAACACCCCGCTCGGCGCCGACAGCCCGGTCAGCGTCAACGCCGCCATGGACCTCGCCGCCGCCCGCCACACCCTCACCGCCACCGGCCACCACCGGCTCGCCGACCGTCTGCCCCCCTACCGGCTCAACTCCGAAGGCGCACTGGCCGAATGGGCCTGGCCCGCCGCCGTCGACGACCAGCAGCACCGGCACCTCAGCCACCTGCACCCGGTCTGGCCGCTCGGCGAGATCAACCCGCTCGACACCCCCGACCTGGCCGCCGCCGCCCACCGCGCCCTCCACCTGCGCGGCAGCGAGAACCACTCCGCCCACGGCCACCTGCACCGCGCCCTGATCGCCGCCCGCCTCGGCGACGGCGACCTGCTCGGCGAGGCCCTCGACGCCGTCCTGCACGGCCGCTTCTTCCACCCCTCGCTGATGAGCTCGCACTACCCGCGCCTGGACGTCTACAACGCCGACGCCGCCCACACCCTCCCCGGCGTGCTGATCGAAGCACTCCTGCACTCCACCCCCGACCGCATCGTCCTGCTCCCCGCCCCGCCCGCCCACCTGCCCCGCGGCACCGTCCGCGGCCTGCGCACCCGCTGCCGCACCACCCTCACCACGCTCAGCTGGGACACCGCCGAGAACCGGATCGACGCCGTCCTGACCGCCGACACCGACCGCACCGTCACCGTCCACCACGGCACCGACCCCGGCCGCCCCCCGCTGCGCCTCGACCTGCGCGCCGGACACCCCACCCCCCTGCACCTCGACCCCACCCGGAGCTGAACCCCCGTGCCGCTCACCGACCTCGACCTCGACGAACTCCGCACCTACCGACCCGACCTCACCGCCCCCGCCGGCTTCGACGCCTTCTGGGCCGACACCCTCGCCGGCGCCCGCGCCACCGGCGGCCCGGTCACCGCCGAACTGCGCACCGACACCCGCCTCACCGCCTTCGACGTGTACGACGTCCGCTTCCCCGGCTGGCGCGGCGAACCCGTCGCCGCCTGGCTGATCCTGCCCCGCCACGCCACCGGACCGCTGCCCGTCATCGTCAAGTACATCGGCTACAGCGGCGGCCGCGCCCTGCCCGGCGAACACCTGCTGCCGCCCGCCGCCGGCTACGCCCACCTGGTCGTCGACAGCCGCGGCCAGGGCCACGACACCCCCGACCGCGGCGAGGGCGACGGCACCCAGTGGGCCGAGGGCTTCATGACCCGCGGCATCGACTCCCCGGCGAACTACTACTACCGCCGCCTGATCACCGACTGCGTCCGCGCCCTCGACGCCCTCCCGCAGCTGCCCGGCACCGACCCGGCCCGGGCGGTCGTCTCCGGCGCCAGCCAGGGCGGCGGCCTCGCCCTCGCCGTCGCCGCGCTCGCCCCCGACCAGGTCGCCGCGCTGCTCAGCGACGTCCCGTTCCTGTGCCACTTCCGGCGCGCCGTGCGGATATCCGGCGACGGCCCCTACCCCGAGATCGCCAAGTACCTGCGCTGGCACAGCCGGGAGAAGGAGGAGCGGACCCTCGCCACCCTCGACCACTTCGACGGCGTCCACTTCGCGCCCCGGGCCAGCGCCCCCGCCCTGTTCAGCGTCGGCCTGATGGACCCGGTCTGCCCGCCCTCCACCGTCTTCGCCGCCTACCACCGCTACGGCGGCCCCGCCGACATCGAGGTCTGGAACTTCGCCGACCACGGCGGCGGCTACGGCTCCACCCCGCTCAAGCAGTTCGACTGGCTCGCCGCGCACGGCCTCGCCCCGGAGCACACCGGCTGAGCCCCGGCCCGTCCGCTGACCCGCCCGCTCCGGTCGTCCGCTCCGGCCGGGCGGGTCAGCGGAAGGGCCGGCCGAAGAACCAGACCAGCGGCCAGTACAGGAGGACGACGGTCACCAGGACGGCGCGCGTCCGCCGGAGCCGCACCCCCGGCGCGGTCAGGGCGGCCGCGAACGCGAACAGCGCGGCCGAGGTGACCGGCAGCACCACCTCCGGCGGGCCCCAGGAGTCCAGGCCGACGCCCAGGTCGGCGGCCAGCGAGAAGAGCAGGGCGGCCACCGCGGCGACCCGCCAGGCCGGGCGGACGCCCACCAGCCGCAGCACCAGCCAGCTCACCAGCAGACTGGCCAGCACGAGCGCCCCGAGGAACAGCAGGAACGCCCCCAGGCAGCCGAACTCCGCCTGGTGGTCGCACGGAAGGAGGGGGTCCCAGGACACCTGGGCCAGCGCGATCCAGGAGAGTCCGAGACCGGCCCCCACCGCCGCCGCCCGCACCACCCGGGAGCCGCCGAGCGCCCGCCACCGGCCCGCCCCCCGAACAGCGGCTTCCGTTCCCCCGATCGAGCCCACCGACCCACGTCCTCTCCATGCCCCCGTGCGCGGTCCGACGACCGATTCTGCCGCACGGGGGGCGGAGCGCGCCTGAGTGCGCGCACTCAGATCCGAGCGCGACGGCGCCGCGGGCCCGCTCAGCGCTCGGCGACCCGCAGCCGCAGGCGGCGCGGGCGCAGCACGGTCGCCAGCGGGACGGGGCGCAGGTCGGCGCCCGGCTCCGGGACGAGCTGCCAGCGCGACAGCAGCGACGCCAGGACGAGGGCGCACTCGGTGCGGGCGAACAGGTCGCCGACGCACTTGCGGGCGCCGGTGCCGAACGGCAGGAACGCCTGCCGGGCGGCCGGGGTGACCCGCTCCGGGCGCCAGCGGTCCGGGTCGAAGACCGCGGGGGAGCGGTGCGCCGCCGGGTGCCGGGCGACCGCCAGCGGGGAGAACACCAGCGTGGTGCCGGACGGGAGTTCGCGTCCGGCCAGCTCGGTCGGCGCGGTGGTGACCCGGGTGAACAGCCAGCCCGGCGGGTGCAGCCGCAGGGTCTCCGACACCACCCGGTCGACGGCCGCCAGCCGCGGCAGGTCCTCCGGACCCGGCGCCCGCCCGCCCGGGAGGACGGCGTCCAACTCGGCCCGGACCTGCTCGGCCGCCGCCGGGTGCAGGGACAGCCGCCACAGCGTCCAGGTCAGGGTGGCGGCGACGGTCTCCGTCCCGGCCGCCAGCAGGGTGATCACCTGGTCGTGCACCTCGGCGTCGCTCAGCCGGCCCCCGTCCGGGCCGTCCTCGGCGGCGAGCAGCGCGGACAGCAGGTCGGTGCCGTCCCCGGCGCCCCCGTCCCGGTGGGCGGCGACCAACTGCCGGGTGGCGGCGTGCAGGCGGGCCAGCGCCCGGCGGTAGCGCAGGTTGCCGGGCAGCGGCAGGCGGCGCACCTGGGCGGGCAGGAACATCTGCCGGAACAGCCCGTTCAGCACCGTGTCGAAGGACCGCTCCACCCCGGACGCCAGCTCGGCGCCGATCGCGGTCGAGTACAGCGTCCGGGCCAGCGTGCGCAGCGCGATGCCGTAGAACACCGGGAAGGCGTCGACCACCAGACCGGGCCGCCAACCGGCTGCGGCCGCGTCCGCCTCGGCCCGCATCGCGTCCGCGTAGTGCGCCAACTGCGGGCGCCGGAAGGCCGGTTGGACCAGCCGCCGCTGCCGCCGGTGGTCCCGGTGCGGGCAGGTCACCAGGCCGTTGCCGGCCACGTCGCGGGCCCGGTCGTAGAACACCCCGCCCTTGTCGAACAGCCGGTCGTCGCCCAGCACCTGCGCCAGCAGGCCCGGATGGCACGGCACGTGAGCCGTCGTCGGCCCCAGCCGGACCGCCACCAGGTCGCCGTGCTCGTGCAGCGAGGACAGGAAACCGACCGGCCCGCGCAGCAGCCGGTGCCCGTGCCCCAGCACCGGCAGGGCGCCGGGCGCGGTCGCGGCGGTCAGGACGGGAGCGGCGGTCGGCGGCATCCTCCCACCGTACGTGCGGCCGATCGGGCCCGAACCGCCGCGCGGGAACGGCGGGCCCGCCGCCCGGTGCTCGGCCCGGAGACGGGAAAGGGTATTCGAAGTGTCAATCGGCAGAGGGAAATTGACGGTAGGTCAGAATTCTGCTGCCGCCGCGCGCAGGGCCGCCGCCGCGTCCCCCACCAGCGGCGCCCCGTGCCCGAACACCGCGTTGGCGGCGCCCAGCCCGGCCAGCCGGTGCAGCGAGGCCACGGCCCGCACCCGGTCGGTGTTGAACACGCCCAGCATCGCCCGGCCCACGTTCGCCACCGCGTCACCCGTGAACAGCAGGTCCGGACCCGGCAGGTGCAGCGCCAGCGAACCGTCCGTGTGCCCCGGCACCCCCACCACCCGGGCCCCGCCCCCGAACGGCAGCACGTCCCCGTCCACCACCTCCACGTCCACCGGACACGGCGGCGCGGGCGGCAGTGCCGGCACCGACGCCCGGATCGGACGCTCGAACTCCTCCAGCACCGGCGGCGCCCCCGCCACCTCGCCCCGGATCACCGGCGCCTCCACCCGATGAGCCACCACCGGCACACCCCCGTAGCGCGCCGCCAGCGCGGCCGCGCCACCGGTGTGGTCCTCGTGCCAGTGGGTCAGCACGATCCGCGCCAACTCCCCGCCCGGCACCGACTCCACCAGCGCCGCGACCCGCTCCTCCGTCCCCACCGCCCCACTGTCCACCAGCGTCAACTCCCGCCCGTCCGACCACAGGTAGGCCGCCCCGACCGGAAGCACCAGCATCCGCAGACCCGGCAGCACCTCGATGACATCCATGCCGACCAGTCTGCGCACCCGCCCCGCCGCCGTCCCCCGGATTAGCCGACAGCAGACACCCGGCACCCCGCGAGCCCCGCGCGTCCGCCGACACCCGGCGCGCCGGGCCGCCCGGGACGTCCGCGGGCGGCCTACCCTTGGACAGCAGGGAAGGACGTGACGACGTGGCCCACCGGATCGACGGCAGCGCAGGCGACGTCCTCGCCGCCCGCCTGCGCACCCAGACCGCCGCCCTCGCCGCCCTCGAACCCGACGTCCGCGCCGACCGCCCCGACGCCGTCCACCGGATGCGGGTCGCCGCCCGCCGCCTGCGCAGCGCCCTGCGCACCCACCGCCGCCACCTGCGCGGCGACCACACCGCCACCGAGGACGAACTGCGCTGGCTCGGCCGGGCCCTCGGCCGGGCCCGCGACGCCGAAGTGCTCGGCACCCGCCTGCTCACCCAGGCCCGCGAACTGCCCCCCGGCGGCGACCGCGACCGCGTCCTCGCCGAACTCACCGCCTGGAACGCCCGCGAGACCCGCGAAGCCCGCGCCCGCACCCTGGCCGCCCTCGACAGCGAACGCTTCCGCCGCCTGCTCGCCGCCCTCACCGCGCTCGCCGCCGACCCGCCGCTGCGCCCCCGCGCCGCGAAACCCGCCCGGACCGAACTCACCCGCACCCTGCGCCGCGAACACCGCCGCACCGCCGAACGCCTCGCCGCCGCCCGCCGGGCCCCCGACGGCCCCGACCTCGAACACGCCCTGCACGACGCCCGCAAGGCCGCCAAACGCGCCCGCTACGCCGGCGAGAGCGTCGGCCGCCCCGCCCGCGCCTTCACCCGCCGGATGAAAGCCCTCCAGGACGTCCTCGGCCGCCACCAGGACGCCGCGGTCGCCCGCGACACCCTCCGTACCCTCTCCGACGGCGGCTTCGGCTACGGCGTGCTCTACGGCCGCCAGAGCGCCGAACTCGGCTTCGCCCGCGAACTGCTGCCGCAGGTCTGGGAGCAGGCCGCCCGGCGGCCGGGGAAACTGCGCTGACCCCGGGTCAGGACACCTCCGGAGACTCCGCCGCCTCCCGGGCCCGGTCGAGGAGCTCGGCGGCGGCGCCCCGCAGCAGCTCGTGGTCATCCACCGCGGGCCCGGCAGCCGGGCCGAGCACCGCCAGTGCGGCCGCCGCGTCCGCCGCGGCCCGCCCCGGGTCCGCCGCGAGCAGGGTCCGCCCCCGGCGGATCCGGAGCACGGCCACCGCGTGCCGGCCGGTGACGGTGCCCACGTGCTCCGCGCCCAGCACCCGGCGCTTCACCGGCAGCACCCACTCGGCCAGCCGCAGCGCCCGCCCCGTCCGGCCCTGCTGCGCGTAGCAGTTGACCAGGTTGCCCGCAGTCAGCAGGGTGTCCGGGTGGGGCAGGCCGAGGGTGCGCAGCCGGACGCGCAGGACGCGCTCGGCCAGCGCCACCGCCTCCGCGGTCCGCCCGGTGCGGCGGTAGGAGACGGCGAGGTCGCCGCGCACGGTCAGCGTGTCGGGATGGTCCGGGCCCAGGACGCGCTCCGCGTCGGCGAGCAGCCCGGTCCGGGCCGCGGCGGCCTCCGCCTCCCGGCCGGCCGCCGCGTGGAAGTCCGCGAGGGCCGCCCGGGCGGTGAGGGTGTCCGGGTGGTCCTCGCCGAGCAGGCGCACGGAGGCCGCGAGCACCCGCTCCCCGAGCGCGCGGGCCTGCTCGGGCCGGCCCTGCCGGGAGTGGGCGACCGCCAGGTTGAGCCGGAGGGTGAGCGACCGCGGGGTGTCCGCCGCCGCGTCCTCCGCCTTCTCCGCCTCCTCCGCCGCGAGGCCGGTCGCCACCCGTTCCCACAGTGCGAGCGCCCGGTCGTGGCGGCCGCTCCGGTCGTGGGCGACCGCCAGGTTGTTGCAGGCGCCCAGGGTGCGGGGGTCGTCCGGACCGAACAGCGCCTCGTGCCGGGACAGCAGGTGCTCCCGCAGCGCGACGGCCTCGGCCGACCGCCCGGCCGCGAGCAGCGAGGTGCCGAGGACGTCCAGCACGGACAGCGTCGGCCCGTCGTCCGGCCCGTACCGCTCCGCCGCGACCCGGGCGGTCTCCAGCGAGACGTCGACGGCCCGCTCCGAGTCACCCGCCAGTTCCAGGGCGGCGGCCAGGTTGTGCCGGGTGGCGATCCACTCGGGGTCGCCCTCGGCGACCGCCCCGGCCGACAGCCCGGCGACCGCCCCGGTCCAGTGCGCGACGGCGGCGGCGTGCAGTCCGGCGTGCAGCAGGCTGATCCCGACCCTGCCGTGCAGGAGGAACATCGGGTAGTACTGCCGGTCCGCGCCGAGATGCTCCTCCAGCACGGAGGTGCTGCTCCGCAGGCTCGCGGACAGCCGGTGGTCGGCGTGCTCCTCCGCGGGCCACAGCTCGTACAGCGCGAACGCCACCGCCAGCCGGCTCTCCCAGCCGTCCGGATCGGTGTCCCGGGCGGCCCGCGCGGTCAGCGCGTGCACGGTCACCTCCCGGTGCGGCGCGGCCGCCGCCGGTACCGACACCAGGTGGTAGGCGTGCAGCACGGAGAGCACGGCCAGCGCCTCGTCCGCGCTGACGGGCGGCGGTCCGGCGGGCGGCGGAACCGGCGGCAGCGCGGCCCGCGCCCGGCGCCCGGGCCACCACCTGCGGCGACCGGCTGCCCGCCCCGGGCCGCCACCCCCACCGTCCGGGGCCGGAGCCGGGGCCGGGGCCGGGTCCGCTCCGTCCGGTGCGGCAGCCGCGCGCTGCCGGGCCAGGTGCTCGCGGACGGCGGCGGTGGTCCACAGCGCCCGCGGGTGCCCGTCCGGGTCGAGCAGGGCCGCCAGCCGGACGGCGGGCGCGGCCAGGCCGCGCGGCTCGGTCCGCTGCGCCGCGTCCAGCGCGAGCAGCAGCGCGCCGGTGACCGGACGCCCGTAGCGCTCGGTGTCGGCGTCGGGCGGCAGCACGCCCTCCAGCGGGCGGGTCCGCTCCCGGAACAGCTCCAGGTACGCCGAGCAGCCGAGCTGCCGGTTGACCAGGTACGCGGCGGCGTGGCCGAGGGCCAGCGGGAGCCGGCCCAGTTCGGCGGCCAGCGCGTCCGCGCCGTCGTCCAGCAGGTGCGGCAGGCCGGCCCCGGCGAGCCGCTGCGCCAGGTACGCGCGGGCCTCGGCCGGACCGTACGCGTCGACCGGGACCAGGGCCCGGCCGCCGCCCGAGGCGTGGGCGCCGCGCTGCCGGGTGGTGGCCAGCACCCGGCCGTTGCCGTGGCGCGAACTGCCCGGCCACAGCGGCCCGTCGGGGCCGAAGTCGGCGACGTCGTCGAGCACCACCAGCCAGCGCCGCCCGGTGCCGCTCAGCCAGGCGAGGAAGCGCCTGGCGTCCGGCTCGGTCCGCCCGGCGGTGCCCGACACGCCGGGGGCCCGGACGAGGGCGGCGGCCTCCGCGTACAGCCGCAGGACGGTCAGCGGGTCGCGGGCCGGGGCCCAGACCAGCACCTCGACGCCGGCGGCCAGCGCGTCGCGCGCCAGGTCGGCCGCCAGCTGGGTCTTCCCGACGCCGCCCCCGCCGGTCAGGACCTGCGTCAGCACCGCCGTCCCCCGCCCGGTGCGGGCCGCCGCGACCCGCTCGCGCACCGCGGCGCGCGGTTGGAACGCGCCGGCCGCCGCCGGGACGTCGCCGACCACCACCGGCCAGTCCACCTCCGGCGGCGGCGTCACGTACACCGTCCCGGCCTGCAGGACCGGCCCGTGGAAGGTGCCGCCGCTGATCCGGTTGTGGCTCTGCCCGCCCGGCGCGGGCGGCTCCTGCCCGGCCGAACTCCCGTGCCCCGCGCCGCCGTTCACCGCCACCCCCGCCCGCTCGTGCGCCGGGGGCCATCATCGCCCGGCCCGGCCCGGGTGCGGGGGTCTTCGGAGGATTCCGCGCCGGTGCGGCCGGTGGCGGCCGGGGCAGGAGGGGGCAGGACGGGTCAGGACGGGTCGAGCCCCGCCGCGGTGGCCGCGGTGCGCAGCAGGTCGTCGACCATGGCGGGGGTGAGGCGGCCGGTGTAGGTGTTGCGGGGGCTGACGTGGAAGCAGCCGAACAGGTGCAGCTCGGGGCCGCCGTCGGTGGCGGGGAGGACGGCGTGCGCGCCGTGGCCGAAGACCGGCTTGGGGCGGGGCACCTGCCAGCCGGCGGCGGCCAGCACGGGCAGCACGGCCTGCCAGGCGAAGCCGCCGAGGGCGACCACGGCGCGGACGGTCGGGCGGAGCTCCTCGAACTCGCGGACGATCCACGGCCGGCAGGTGTCGCGTTCGGCGTTGGTCGGCTTGTTCTCCGGCGGGGCGCAGCGCACCGGGTCGGTGATCCGCACGCCGTGCAGCCGCAGGCCGTCCTCGCGCCAGGTCGACTCGGGGCGGTTGGCCAGGCCGAGCCGGTGCAGCGAGGCGTACAGCAGGTCGCCGGACGGGTCGCCGGTGAAGATCCGGCCGGTGCGGTTGCCGCCGTGCGCGGCGGGGGCCAGGCCGACCAGGACCAGCCGGGCGTCGTACGGCCCGAAGCCGGGGATGGGGCGCGCCCAGTACTCCTGGTCCTGGAACGCCCGGCGCTTGACCAGCGCGGTCTCCTCGCGCCAGGCCACCAGCCGCGGGCAGGCCCGGCAGTGCACCACCAGCTCGTCCAGCTCGGCGATGCTCCGGGTCTGCGGGGCGAGGACGGCCGGGGAGAGGTCGGAGGGCGGTTCCATGGGCGGAATCCTACGGTCGGCGACCGGTCCGGGCCGGGAGGCGGCGGAGTAGCGTGGAGGTACGGGCCCGGGCGCCGGTCGGGCCGAGGCGGCGGGCCGGGTTCCGGGTCGAGGTGACGGCGATGATCGTGGTCGACGCGTTGATCGCGCTGCTGGTGGTGCTGGCGGTGTACGCCGGGCTGAGCGTGCGGATGGTCCAGCAGACCCAGCGCGGGGTGGTGTTCCGGTTCGGCCGGGTGCTGGACCGGGTGCGCGGCCCCGGGCTGGCCCGGATCGTCCCGGTGGCGGACCGGATGCGGCGGGTGAACGTGCAGATCGTCACCATGCCGATCCCCGCCCAGGAGGGCATCACCCGGGACAACGTGACCGTCCGGGTGGACGCGGTGGTGTACTTCCAGGTGGTCGACCCGGTGAAGGCGATCATCAACGTCCAGGACTACGGCTTCGCCATGTCGCAGGTCGCGCAGACCTCGCTGCGGTCGATCATCGGCAAGAGCGAGCTGGACGACCTGCTGGCCAACCGCGAGCCGATCAACCAGGGGCTCGAACTGATGCTGGACAGCCCGGCGTTGGGCTGGGGCATCCAGATCGACCGGGTCGAGATCAAGGACGTGGCGCTGCCCGAGTCGATGAAGCGCTCGATGGCCCGGCAGGCCGAGGCCGACCGGGAGCGGCGGGCCCGGATCATCACCGCCGACGGCGAGTTCCAGGCGTCCGCGCGGCTCTCGGAGGCCGCGAAGGTGATGTCCGCGACGCCCGCGGCGCTCCAACTGCGGCTGCTGCAGACGGTGGTGGAGGTCGCCGCGGAGAAGAACTCCACCCTGGTGCTGCCGTTCCCGGTGGAGCTGCTGCGCTTCCTGGAGAGCTCCACCCAGCGCGCCACCGCGCAGGCCGTCGAGGCCGCCGAGGTCGCCGAGGCGATCCGCCCGGACGGCGCCGCGGACGGCCGGGGCGACGACCGGGGCGTCGAGCAGCTGGAACTCCCGCAGGTCGCGGCCGCCGTCGAACAACACCCCGACCCGGCAGCGCCGTTGCGGGTGGCGCCGCCGCACGCGGCCTGACCGGCCCGCCCCCAGGGGTGGCGGCCCACCCGGGCCCGGGGCGAGCATGGAAGGACGGACGGAGCGCGCGCGGGGACGCCGCGCGCCAGCCACCCCGGGAGGTCCGGCCATGACCACCGCGAAAGAGATCATGCACCCCGGCGCGGAGTGCGTCACCGGCGAGCAGACCCTCGCCGAAGCCGCCCGGATCATGCGCGACCGCGGTGTCGGCGCGCTGCCGATCTGCGGCGAGAAGCAGAAGCTGCTGGGCATCCTCACCGACCGCGACATCGTCCTCAAGTGCGTCGCCGAGGGCCGCGACCCCGCCGCCGTCCGCTGCGTCGAACTCGCCGCCGGGCGTCCGACGGTGATCGAGGAGGACGAGGAGGCGGACCTCGTGCTGGAGGTCATGGAGGAGCACCTGGTGCGCCGCCTGCCGGTGATCAACCACCCCGACCACCAGCTGGTCGGCATGATCAGCGAGGCCGACATCGCCCGCCACCTCTCCCAGGACCGGCTCGCCGAGTTCGTCACCACCATCACCGCGCGCTGAGCCCGCGGCCGCCGGCCGGAGCCCCTTCTCCCGGGGCTCCGGCCGCCTTCTTTCTAGCTTGCTAGCATGCTAGCCTCTGAGTGTGGGCACCGGAGATGTCAAACAGTTCAACGTCTACCTGCCGGTCGAGCTGATCAAGCAGGTCAAGTTCCGCGCCGTCGAGACGGGCATGTCGCTGTCGGCCCTGGTGGCCGAAGCCCTGCGCGGCTACCTCGACGACGCGGACGGCGCAGGCAGTGCAGCAGGCAACGACGATCACGACAAGGAGAGCTGAAGTGGCGACCGAAGGCATCGAGGCCGTGTACCTGACCACCCACAACTGGGGTCGGACCGCCAAATTCTTCCAGTCCCTGGGCTACCGGCTCGACTTCGAGACCGACCACGCCTCCGGGCAGCTCCGCAACGGCGACGGGCCGTACCTGTTCATCGCGGAGGTCCCGGAGAGCGAGCAGCCGCAGACCCGGATCGTGCTCAAGGTCCCGGACGCCGACGCGTTCCCGGCCGGGTCCGGCGTCGAGGTGCTCGCCCCGTTCGAGGACACCCACTACGGGACGCGCGAGACGACCGTCCGCGACCCCGACGGCCGCGAGTGGACGCTGCAGGCCCCCGCCGCGCGGTGACCCGGAACGGGGGGAGGGGAGCGGCGGCGCGATGAGCACCACCGGGGCGGCGGCACCCGACGACATCGCGGTGCGGACGGCCCTCCGGCGCGCCCCGTACCTCTCCGGCCGTGACCTCGCCGATCGCTGGTTCACCGGCCGCCCGGACGGCCTGCGCCCCTCCAGCGGCGAGGACTTCCCGATCGCCTCGACCTGACGGACCGTCAGCGATCTGACGGACCGTCAGCTCAGGTACTGCTCGGGCAGCTTGGCGAGGAAGGCGTCCGCGATCACCCGGTAGCCGGTGTCGTTGGCGTGGATGTCGCCGCGCGCCATGTTGGTCCACTGCAGGATGCGGGCCACGTTCAGCGGCACCTGCCGGCCGTTCAGCGGCACCGTCGGCTCGAAGGCCCCGGTGTCGAACGCGGCCGCCACCTGGGCCGTCGGGACGCGGTGGCGGGCGTCCACGGAGGCGATCACGCCGTTCAGCGACTCGCTGAGCTGCACGGACGCGGTGGCCAGGGCCTTGCCCTGGTCGCCGGTGACCCAGGCGGCCAGGAACGGGTCGTACAGGTCCATCCCGACGATCCGGGTGTGCGGGCCCGCCGCCGCCCGCAGCTCGCCCAGGATCCGGTCCAGCCCGGTGCGGACCTGCTCGATGCCGTTCAGCGCGCACGGCAGGTCCAGCGAGCCACCCGCCGCGCAGCGCTGCACGTCGTTGGCGCCGATGTCGACCGTCACCAGCACCTCGTCCTTCCGGTGCGCCTCCAAGTAGGCGACGGCCGCCTCCAGTTGGGAGCCGGCGAAGGAGTGCGGGTACGGGCAGCCGCCGCCCGCCATGGTGCCGGTGGTCTCGCCCGGGCAGCCCAGGTCGGTGAACTCGAACGGCCGGCGGTCCCGCTCGGCCCGCGCCCCCAGTGTCCGGGCCAGGTCCTGCGCGTAGCCCCGGCCCACCACGTGCCCGCCGTCCGGCGTCGACTGGTAGCCCGCCGCCAGCGAGTCGCCCAGCGCCAGGTAGTACGCGGTGCGGTGCGGACCGCCCCGCCCGCCGTGGTCACCCCGCCCGCCGTGGTCGCCCTGCGCCGCCGCGGCGGGGACGGTGCCCGCCACGGCGAGCGTCAGGGCGGTGAGAACAGCGGCAGCGAGCGTGCGGCGGCGCGCGATCGGGCGCACGGAACCTCCAGGCGGCGAGGGATCACGATCGGATCGACCAGGGGAGGCTACTGCCCGGTACCGCCGCTGGATAGGGGTTCCGCCGCGACGACCGCCCGGCCCCGTCCGGGGCGGGTTGAGCCGGTCCGGCAGGTTCGGCCGGTCCGGCAGGTTCAGCCGGGGAAGGCGTACACGGCGGTGGCGTGGGCCACCGGCTCGTCCGGGGCGCCCGGGACGGTCAGCGCGATGTCGGCGAAGGCGACCCGGCGGCCCAGCTTGGTCAGCCGCGCGGTGACCAGCAGGTCGGTGTCCCGGGCCGCGCGCTGGAAGGTGGTGGACAGCTGGACGGTGGTCATCGGCGCGAAGCCCCCGAGCGCCGCGCACACCGCGATCACGGCCGCCGTGTCGGCCGCCGCCGCCATCGCCTGCCCCGACAGCCCGCCGCCCTCCCGGGCCAGCCGCTCCGACCAGGGCAGCCGCAGCACCGCGTGCCGCTCACCCGTCTCCACCACCGACAGCCCCAACTCCTTCACCCAGGGCGCGAAGTTCTCGGCGAGGATCCCGTCCGCCTCGGCGGGGGTGAGCTTGCGGCCGGCCGCGTCCTCGGGGACGGGCGTCACGGTGGTGGTCATGGGGCCGATGGTAGGGGTTCGCGGTGACGCAGCGCCATAGTCCGTGCGCGCAGGGTGCACAGGTCGTGGCGGCCGGGCGCACGGTGCATGGTGGTGGCGTGGGAGTGCGGCGGAGACTGACCGGACTGCGGGGCGAGTGGCGCGCCGGACACCTGATGGTGCTGCTGCCGCTCGGCCTGATCGTGCTGATCTCCGCCATCGACAGCTCGATCTCCCCGAACATCCACCTCGGCCCGCTGCTGGTGGTCGCCCCCGCCATCACCCCCTCCTTCGCGGGCACCCGGCTGACCACCCTGATCGGCCTGCTCGCCCTGGTCGCCCAGGCCGTCATCGCCGCCCTGCACGGCGGCCTGCTCACCCCCAACCACCAGGCCCAGCTGGCCGCGCTCGCCGTGGTCAGCGCCGTCGTGGTCGCCTACACCCGGATCCGCGAACGCCACGGCCACGAACTCGACCGGGTCCGCACCGTCTCCGCCGCCGTCCAGCGCGTCCTGATGCGCCCGCTGCCCGACCGGGCCGGCCCGCTGCGGATCGCCACCCGCTACCTCGCCGCCGAGGACGAGGCCGCCGTCGGCGGCGACCTGTACGCCGCCGTCCGCACCCCGCACGCCACCCGGCTGCTGATCGGCGACGTCCGCGGCAAGGGCCTCGACGCGGTCGGCGACGCCGCCGCCCTGATCGGCGCGTTCCGGATCCTCGCCCACCGGTACGACGACCCCGCCGCGCTCGCCGACGCCCTGGAGACCAGCTACGTCCGCCACCTCGCCGAACTCGCCGAGAACGGCCAGGACGTCCAGGAGAACTTCACCACCGCCCTGGTCCTCGACCTCCCCGACCGGAGCCCCACCGCCCGGATCGCCGACTGCGGACACCCCCCGCCGCTGCTGCTCACCCCCGGCGGCGCCCGCCCGCTGCCGCTGCGCCGCACCGCGCCGCCGCTCGGCACCAGCGCCCTGGGCCCGGTCGAGCGCCGCACCGAGGAGTTCCCGTTCCCGCCCGGCAGCACCCTGCTGCTCTACACCGACGGCGCCACCGAGGCCCGCGACACCGCCGGCACCTTCTACCCGCTGCCCGCGCGCGCCGCCGGCTTCCCCACCGACACCCCGCACGCGCTGCTCGACGCCCTCCGCCGCGACCTGCTCGCCCACGTCGGCGGCCGGCTGCGGGACGACGCCGCGCTGATCGCGGTCTCCCGCACGGACTGACCCGCCGCCCTCCGGTGACGCTCCCGGCCCCGGCCCAACCTCCGACCCCCGGCCCCGGCGGGGGCGTCACCGGGGCGTCACCGGCGGGCGGATAGGGTGAGCCGGATCCTTGCCGCCGGAACCCGAGGAGCACGCCGTGCAGCCGATCACCGACCGTCCGATCCGCTGGGGTGTGCTCGCCACCGGCGGGATCGCCACCTCCTTCGTGGAGGACCTGGCCGCCGTCCCCGGGGCGGAGGTGTTCGCGGTCGCCTCGCGGCGGGAGGAGTCCGCCCGGGCCTTCGCCGACCGGCACGGCATCGCGCACGCGTACGGTAGCTGGCAGGAGCTGGCCGCCGACCCCGAGGTCGACGTGGTCTACGTGGCCACCCCGCACGCCGCGCACCACAGCGCCACCGCGCTGCTGCTGGAGGCGGGGAAGGCGGTGCTGTGCGAGAAGCCGTTCACGCTCAACGCCGGGCAGTCCGCCGAGCTGATCGCGCTGGCCCGCAAGCGCGAGGTCTTCCTGATGGAGGCCATGTGGACCTACCTGGACCCGACGGTGCGGCGGATCGCCGAGCTGGTCGCGGACGGCGCGATCGGTGAAGTGCGCTCCGTGCAGGCCGAGTTCGGTTTCGTCGCGGCGGAGGACCCGGCCCACCGGCTGTGGGACCCGGCGGCCGGCGGCGGCGCGCTGCTCGACCTCGGGGTGTACCCCGTCGCCTTCGCCCAACTGCTGCTCGGCGCACCGGAGTCGGTGCAGGCGTGGGCCCGGCTGACCGCGAGCGGGGTGGACGCCAACACCGGCATCCTGCTCGGCCACGCAAGCGGCGCCACCGCCCTGCTGTCCTGCTCGCTCGACGTGCAGTGCGGCCAGCGCGCCGCCGTGCAGGGCAGCGCGGGCCGGATCGAGATCGACCGGGACTTCTTCCACCCGGCCGGGTTCACCCTGTACCGGGACGGCGCCGACCCCGAGGTCTTCACCGGCCCGGCGAAGACCGGCCACGGCTACGGGCTGGAGGCCGCCGAGGTGATGCGCTGCCTGCGGGCGGGCGAGACCGAGTCGCCGCTGGTCCCGCTGGACTCCACGCTGTCCGTGATGCGCACCCTGGACGCGGTGCGGGAGCGGATCGGAGTCCGCTACCCGGGCGAGTGAGCCGTCCGGTCAGCGGCCCCCGGCCTGCTCGAAGGCCCGCAGCAGCACCTCGGCCAGGTGCAACGGCCGGGCGGCGGGCTCCAGTTGGGTGAGCTGGGTGCGGCAGCTGAGGCCGTCGGCGAGCAGCAGCGTCTGCGGCCCGGCGGCCCGCACGGCGGGCAGCAGGGCGCGTTCGGCGGCGGCCACCGACACCTCCCAGTGGCCGCGCTCGAAACCGAACGCGCCCGCCAACCCGCAGCACCCGGCGTCCAGTTGGCGGTTCGTCAGGCCGAGGCGGTCGGTGATCCGCCGGTCCGCGCCGGTGCCCAGGACGGCGTGCTGGTGGCAGTGCACCTGGGTCATCGCCGGGCCGGTCAGCTCCGGCAGCTCGACCTCCCGCTCGTCCAGGAACTCGGCCAGGGTGCGGATCCGGGACGGCAGTTCGGGCGTCCGGTGGGGCAGCAGCCGGGCCCAGTCCGCCCGGACGGTGGCCGTGCAGGACGGCTCCAGGCCCACCACCGGGAGGCCGGGCGGCAGTTCGCCCAGGTTGCGGACGGAGCGGGCCACCACCCGGCGGGCCAGACCGAGTTGGCCGCTGGCGATCAGGGTGAGCCCGCAGCACACCGGACCGGATGGCAGCACCACCCGGAAGCCGAGCCGCTCCAGCACCAGGACGGCGGCCCGGGCCGGGGCCGGGTCGAGCAGCTCGGACATCGAGTCGGGCCACAGCAGCACCGGCGGGGCGCCCGGGTCCGCCGGGTGCGCGGCCCGGTGGGCCCGGAACCAGGCGCTGAACCGGCGCTCCGGCAGCGCGGGCAGCTCGCGCCGCGGGTCGACGCCGCCGAGCCGCTTCAGCACCGGCGCGCTGAACCGGCCGCGCAGCACGGCGTTCGCGGCGCGCGGCGCCAGGTGGGCCAGCCGCAGCCACAGCGGCAGCCAGCCGAACGACAGGTGCGCGGCCGGGCGCGGCCGGAACCGGTAGTGGTGGTACAGGAATTCGGACCGGTAGGTGGCCATGTCCACGTGCACCGGGCAGTCGCTCGCGCACCCCTTGCAGCCCAGGCACAGGTCCAGCGCCTCGCGCACCTCCGGCGAGCGCCAGCCGTCGGCGACCAGCTCGCCGCGCAGCATCTCGCCCAGCAGCCGGGCCCGGCCCCGGGTCGAGTGCCGCTCCTCGCCGGTCACCATGTAGCTCGGGCACATCACCCCCGAGGCGGTGTCCACGCACTTGCCGACGCCCACGCAGCGGTGCACCGCCGACAGCAGGCTGTCGCCGTCCTCCGGGTAGGCCAGCGCGAGCGGCAACTCCCGCCCGGGGAAGCGCAGATCGGCGTCCAGCGGGCGCGGGTCGACCAGCAGACCCGGGTTCAGCAGGCCGTCCGGGTCCCAGATCCGCTTGAACCGGGCGAACAGCTCGATCACCTGCGGCGGGAACATCCGCGGCAGCAACTCGGCCCGGGCCTGCCCGTCCCCGTGCTCGCCCGACAGCGAACCGCCGTGCGCCACCACCAGGTCCGCCGCCTCCCGCATGAACTCCCGGAATTCCTCCGGCCGTTCGCGCAGCGGGAAGTCCAGCCGCAGGTGCACGCAGCCCTCGCCGAAGTGCCCGAACGGCACCCCGCGCAGCCCGTGCCGCTTCAGCAGCGTACGCAACTGCCTTAGGTAGGAGCCGAGTTGCTCGACCGGGACGGCGGAGTCCTCCCAGCCCGGCCAGGCCGCGCCGCCCGGCCGCCCGTCCGGGCCCGGCGGCAGCCGGGTGACGATCCCTGCGCCCGCCTCCCGGATCGCCCACAGCGCCCGCTGCTCGCCCGGGTCGGTCACCAGGGCGACCACCGCCGACCGCTCCCGCCGCACCGCGTCCGCCAACTCCCGGGCCCGGTCGGCCGCTTCGGCCGCCGTCGCGCCGCCGGTCTCCAGGAACAGCCAGCACGCGCCGTCCGGCAGCCGGTCCAGCACCGGCGGGCGCGGGCCGGACGCCAGCAGCGCCGCCACCAGGTCCGCCGCCATCCCCTCGCAGGTCAGCGGCTCCAGCGGGAGCAGCGCGGGCACCGCGTCGGCCGCCGCCGTCTCGTCCGGGTACCCGGCCACCACCAGCGCCCGGGCGGCCGGCTCCGGCACCAGCCGCACCGTCGCCTCCAGCAGCAGCGCGCACGTCCCCTCGGTGCCGGTCACCGCCCGCACCAGGTCGTAGCCGCGCTCGGGCAGCAGCGCGTCCAGCGGGTAGCCCGAGCCGCGCCGGGGCAGCACCGGCATCGCCCGGCGCAGCAGCGCCAGGTTGTCGGCGGCCAGCGCCTGCAACTCCCGGTGCAGCCGGCCCGCCCGGCCCGGGACGGCGGCCAGCGCGGCCCGCTCGGCGGGCGGCAGCGGGCCGGTGACGGACAGTTCGGTGCCGTCGGCCAGCAGCAGGTCCAGGCCGTGCAGGTTGTCGGAGGTCCGGCCCCAGGCCAGCGAGTGCGAACCGCAGGCGTCGTTGCCGATCATCCCGCCGACCGTGCACCGGCTGTGGGTGGACGGGTCCGGACCGAACCGCAGCCCGAACGGCCGTGCCGCGCGCTGGAGTTCGTCCAGCACGGTGCCCGGCTCGACCCGGGCGGTGCGCCGCTCCGGATCCACCTCCAGCACCCGGCCGAAGTGCCGCCGGAAGTCCAGTACCACCGCGCCCGGCCCGATCGCCTGCCCGCCGATGCTCGTCCCCGACCCGCGCGCCACCACCGGCACCCCGCGCTCCCGGCACACCCGCAGCGCCGTCCGCACGTCCTTCCCGTCCACGGGCTTCACCACCCCGCGCGGCACCTGCCGGTAGTTCGACGCGTCCTGCCCGTACACGGCGCGCTCGGCGGTGTCGAAACGGACCTCCCCGCGGACGGCGGCGGCGAGGGCGCGGGCGAGATCGGAAGCCATGCCCCGATCATCCCAGGCGGGGCCGGCTCCGGCCCGGCGCGACCGGCTCCGGCGGGTCCTCAGCCGCCGGTCGGGGCGCCGGCGACCCGGCGTTCGCCGCCGTTGCGCTGCTGCCAGAGGCGGTACACCTCGACGGCGTCCTCGCTCGGCTCGTGGCGCATCGGCAGCCGGCGCTCGGTCCAGTCCTTGGCGAACTCCTGGTAGAAGGTGCCGAGTTCGAAGTACTTGCGGTCGTCCACGTAGTGCGGCTCGTAGGCGTCGCGGGTGGTGAGGAAGACCACCTCGTCGGGCGAGCAGTAGTACAGCGACCCCAGGCACATCGGGCAGGGGTGGGCCAGCACGTAGACGGTGGCGCCGGTCAGGTGCTCGGTGCCGAGCGCGGTGCAGGCCGCGCGGACGGCGAGGATCTCCGCGTGCGCGGTGGGGTCGTTGGTCTGGGCGACCAGGTTCGGGCTCTCGGCGAGGACCCGGCCGTCCTTGACGATGACGGTGGCGAACGGGCGGCCGCCCTCGGCGACGTTCCGGCGGGCGAGGTCGATGGTGCGCTGGACGAAGTCCACGGCTTCCTCCTCGGTGAGGGGTGGGACAGAAGGGGGAGACGGGAAAGACGGCGGCGGGGGGGGGCGGGGGGGGGGGCCCCCCCCCCCCCGGGGGGGGGGGGCGGGGGGGGGGGGGGGCCCCCCCGGGGCCCCGCCCGCCGCCCCCGTCGCGGAGATGATGCCGTCGCCGAACTGCTCGTGCACCAGGGCCTTCAGAGTGGTGCCGTAGACCTGGAGCATCTCGTAGAAGCGGTAGATGGTCGGGTCGGTGGGGATGCCGCCGGGGATGGAGCCGCGCACCGGGACGGTCTGCAGCAGCAGCGCCGCGTCCGCGTCCAGGCCCAGCAGCTCGGCGACCGCCTCGGCGGCCTCCTTCGGCAGCGGGTGCTGGCCGAGGACGGCGGCGGTGGTGAAGGCGACCGACAGGCCGGAGACGTCGGCGATCTGCTGCCAGGTGAGGTCCCTGCGGACCTTGGCCTCGACCGCGGCGGCGGTGAGCGCCTGGCGGGCGGCGGTGTCGAAGTGGGCGTGCACCATGGTGGGTGTTCCTTCCGTGGGGTGCCGCCGGGCGGATCGGTTCGCGCGGCGGCGGGATCGGGGGACGTCCCGGGTCGGGACGGATCGGGGACGTCCCGGGTCGGGACGGACGGGGTGTCCGGGGTCGGGACGGACGGGGTGTCCGGGGTCGGGACGGGATCGGGGAGGAGGTTCCGCTCCGGGAGGGGTCAGGCGGCGAGCGGGGCGGCGGCGGGGCCGGTCGCGGCGAGCTCCTCGACCCGGCCGGTGCCGATGTCGAAGACCCAGCCGCGCAGGGCGACCTTCCGCTCGGCCAGGGCGCGGGCCACCGACGGGTGGGTGGCCAGGTTCGCCAGCTGGGCCAGCACGTTGTGCCGCACCAGCGCCGGCACGTCCCCGGGCGCGGCGGCCCGGGCCACCGAGGCGTCCGCCAGGCGCAGCCAGTCGGCGACCGCCGGGGCCCCGCTCAGGTCGTGGCCGTGGGCGAGGGCGGTCATCGCGCCGCACGCGGAGTGCCCGCAGACGACGACGTCCGTCACGCCGAGCTGGGCGACGGCGTACTCGATGCTCGCCGTGACGCCGTCGGCGCCGGGAGTGTAGGCGGGCACCAGGTTCCCGGCGGTGCGGACGACGAACAGCTCGCCCGGCTCGCAGCCGGTGATCAGCTCGGGGACGACCCGGGCGTCCGAGCAGCCGATGAACAGGGTGTGCGGGCTGTGCTGGGCGGCCAGCCGGGCGAAGAGCTCCTGCTTGGCCGGGAAGACGTCCCGTTGGAATCGCGCGACGCCGGTGGCGAGGCTGTGCATGGTCACTCCCTTTCCTGGGGCCCGGCCGGTGCGGCCCGACGGGATCCACTGTGCAGGACCTGCGGCTATAGCGTCCAAGACGCACTGGCCATCAATCCCATAGATGGCAGCTATAGTCGGCCGCATGGCCCTGGAACTGCGCCACCTGCGCTACCTGCTCGCCGTGGCCGAGCACGGCAGCTTCACCCGCGCCGCCGAAGAGCTGCGGATCTCCCAGCCCACGCTGTCCCAGCAGGTCAAGCAGCTCGAACGGGCACTGGGCGCGCAACTGCTGGACCGCACCGGCCGCACCGTGCGGCTCACCGACGCCGGCCGGGCGTACGCCCGGCACGCCCGCAGCGCGCTGCGCGACCTGGCCGCCGCCGAACGCGCCGTCCACGACGTGCAGGACCTCTCCCGCGGCCACCTGCGGCTGGCGGTCACCCCCACCTTCACCGCCTACCTGGTCGGCCCGCTCACCGCCGAACTCCACGCCCGCCACCCCGGCGTCAGCCTCACCGTGCGGGAGACCAGCCAGGACCGGATCGAAACCGGCCTGCTGGCCGACGAGTTCGACCTCGGCATCGCCTTCCGGGGCCCGCACCTGCCCGGCATCGCCGCCACCGCCCTGTTCACCGAGACGCTCACCCTGGTCACCGGCGCGGACCACCCCCCGGCCGAACCGCCGGGACCGCTACCGGTGCAGCAACTGGCGAGCCGTCAACTCGCCCTGCTCAGCGGCGACTTCGCCACCCGCAGCCACATCGACGACTACTTCGGTCGGCACGGCATCAGCCCGCGCATCGCCGTCGAGGCCAACTCCGTCCAGGCCCTCACCGAAGTGGTCCAGCGCACCCCGCTCGCCACCGTCCTGCCCGACGCCGTCACGCACGACCACCCCCGGCTCTTCCCCGTCCCGCTCGACCCCGCCCTCCCCACCCGCACCGTCGCCCTGCTGCGCCGCGCCGACGCCTACCGCAGCGCCGCCGCCCGCGCCTTCGCCGACCTCACCCACGACCTGGTCCGCACCCGCGCCTACGCCCCGGCACCCGCCCCGGCCTGACCCTGCCACCTGACCCTCTGCCGGTCGTTCGCCCGCCGGGGCGACGGCCGGTCACGCCTCCGGCCCAGCGGCACGTGTCGCGGGGACCGGCGCTCCGGGCGTGCTGCTCGACTGGCCGGTACAGCGCGGCGACGAGGACCGTCGCCGACCGGAACCCCATGGGAGTGCATGTGAAGAGGACGATGTGGCTGCGGGCCCGAGTGGTCTCCTGCGGCGCGGTGCTGGCCGTCGGACTGGGCGTCGCCGCCCCCGCGGGCGCCTTCGCGGACACCGGCGGCGCGGTCCCGCAGGGCGCCGACGCCCCGGGCGCGGCAGCCCCGGCGGCGGTGGCGAGCGTGGCGGACTGCAACGTCGTGCAGACCTCCCACCTGACCGAGCAGGCCGCGCTCACCGCGGCGCGGGCCGCCCTGGCCGCGGCCGAGGCGGCCGGCCAGCACGTGAGCGTCGCGGTCGTCGACCGCAGCGGGAACCCGATCGTCCAACTGCGCGGCGACGGCTCGGGCCCCCACACCTACGAGTCCGCGGAGCGCAAGGCGTACACCGCCGCCTCGTTCAACGCCGCGACCTCGGCCCTGGTCCAGCGCCTGCAGACGGACCCGACGCTGGCCGACATCCCCGGCACGCTGTTCCTCGCGGGCGGCCTCCCGATCCGCTACCAGGGCAGCCCGATCGCCGGGATCGGCGTCGCGGGCGCACCGAGCGGCGCGACCGACGAGCAGTTCGCCCAGGCGGGCATCGACGCCCTCGCGGGCTGAGCCCGCCACCTCGCACCGGCCCGGCCGGCCCCGGCCGGTCCCGGCCGGTCCCCAGCCCGCACCGGCCCGGCTCGCTCCGTGCAGCCCGCCCCCCGGGCGCCCGGAGCGGGTCCGGCCCGTTCGCGTAGGCTGCGCTCCCGTCCCGAGCCCGCGTCACGACGAGGAGCAGCCGTGCCCGCCCCCCGCACCCGCATCCGCCTGATCGAACCCGCCGACGCCGCACCGATCGCCGCGCACCGGGCCCGGGACGCCGAGGCGTTCCGGCGCTGGGAGCCCGCGCAGCCGGCCGCCCTCCGCACCGAGGCGGGCCAGGCCGAACGGATCGACCGCCTGCTGGCCGGACACCGGGCCGGCACCTGCTGGCCGGGCGTGGTGCTCGCGGACGGGGAGGTGGTCGGCCAGGTCACCGTCAGCGGCATCCTCCCGCAGCCGCACCTGCGCCGCGCTCGGCTACTTGGACCAATTGCAGTGCACCGGGCTTCGGCCCGGTGGTGAAGCGGTTCTGAGCCCTGCTTTGACGTCGGCGGTGGGCGCCCTCCCGCGCTGTGGACGGTGTCCACCGCGGGCGTCAGGTCGGGCGGTTCTGCTGCTCGATGTACTGGCGTACCACCGGCAGGGGTGCGCCGCCGGCGGAGCCGGCGAAGTACGAGCCGGACCGGAGCCGCTGTGCTTGCCAGTAGTGCTCGACCGGGTCGGGGTACTCCTGGCACATCCGCCGGGAGCTGACGCCCTTGAGGCTGTTGACCAGTTTCGGCAGGGCGACCTCGGGCGGGAGGTTCACGAGCAGGTGGACGTGGTTGTTCTCGCCGTTGAACTCGACCGGCTCGGCCTCGAAGTCGGCGCAGACGCTCCGCATGATCGCTTCGGGTCGGGTGGGGTGCCGGTCGGCGGTCATTTTGTGGCGGTGTTCGGTCACGAAGGCCGGGTGCGTGGGCGGGTATCGACCGGTCGGGTCGTTGCGGCATCCTGCCGTGGGCCGGGAGGCTACGGTGCCGTTGTGCAGCTCAGGTACTCCTTCCGCGTCTACCCGACGACAGGTCAGCGCACAGCGCTGGCAAGGGCGTTCGGGTGCGCGCGGGTGGTGTACAACGACGCGCTGCGCGCCCGCGAGGACGCCCGGGCCGCGGGGCTGCGGTTCGTCACCTCCAGCTTCATCGTGGAGACCGACCCGGCCGCCGACCTGGCCCGCATGCCAGACACCGACACCGTGGTCGGTATCGATCTGGGGCTTGCGCACTTCGCGGTCCTGTCCGACGGGACGAAGATCGACAGCCCGCGTTTCCTGCGCCGCGCCGAGAAGAAGCTCAAGCGCGCCCAGCAGGCCCTGGCCCGCAAGGCCAAGGGATCGAAGAACCGCGCCAAGGCTCGTACCAAGGTCGCCCGCGCCCACGCGCAAGTGGCCGATGCGCGGCGCGAGTTCCACCACCGGCTCTCCACGAAGATCGTCCGCGAGAACCAAGCGGTGGCCGTGGAGGCGCTGTCGGTGAAGGGGCTCGCGCGTACGTGCATGGCCAAGTCGGTGCACGACGCCGGGTGGTCGGCGTTCGTGACCATGCTGGAGTACAAGGCCGCCCGGTACGGGCGGGAGTTCGTCCGGATCGGCCGCTTCGAGCCCACCAGCCAGGTGTGCTCGCACTGCGGCGTCAAGGACGGCCCCAAGCCCCTGCACGTCCGGATGTGGACGT
>NZ_JOGH01000079.1:0-32136 GCF_000721345.1 Kitasatospora sp. NRRL B-11411
GCCCCGGACGCCCCCGACCCCGGCCCCGGCCCTGCCTCCGGCCCCGCCCCCGCCCCCGAGCACCTGGACGTGCTGATCGTCGGCGCCGGGATGTCCGGCATCGGCGCGGGCTGCCGGCTGGCCGCCGAACGCCCCGGCCGGAGCTTCGCGCTGCTGGAGGCCCGGGACGGCTGCGGCGGCACCTGGGACCTGTTCCGCTACCCGGGCGTCCGCTCCGACTCCGACCTGTACACCTTCGGCTACGCGTTCAAGCCGTGGCGCCACCGGGAGTCGCTGGCCCGCGGCCCGCAGATCCTCGCCTACCTGCGCGAGACCGTCCGGGAGCACGGCCTGGAGCCGCGGATCCGCTACCGGCAGCGGGTGGTCGGCGCGTCCTGGTCGACCGAGCGGGCCCGCTGGACGGTCGAGGTCGAGCACGTCGGCACCGGCCGGCGCACCACCCTGACCTGCGGCTGGCTGTTCTGCGCGGCCGGCTACTACCGCTACGACCGGGGCCACACCCCGCCGCTGGCCGGGCTGGAACGGTTCGCCGGGCCGGTCGTCCACCCGCAGCACTGGCCCGCCGACCTCGACCACACCGGCCGGCGGGTCCTGGTGGTGGGCAGCGGCGCGACCGCCGTCACCCTCGTCCCGGCGCTGGCCGAGCGGGCCGCGCACGTCACCATGCTGCAGCGCACCCCCGGCTACGTGATGCCGGTGCCCCGGCGCGACGCCCTCGCCGCCCTGCTGCGCCGGCTGCTCGGCGAGCGGCGCGGCCACGCGCTGGTGCGCCGCCGCAACATCGTCCGGCAGCACGCCGTCTGGGCGTTCTGCCGGCGCCACCCGCGGGCCGCGCGGCGGATCATCCGCCGGGCCAACGTCCGCCGCCTGCCGCCCGGTTACCCCGTCGACGAGCACTTCGCCCCGCCGTACGACCCGTGGGACCAGCGGCTGTGCGCCGCCCCCGACGGCGACCTGTTCATCGCGATCAGCGACGGCCGGGCGTCCGTGGTCACCGACCGGATCAGCCGCTTCACCGAGCACGGCGTCCGCCTGGCCTCCGGCCGGGAACTCGCCGCCGACCTGGTGGTCACCGCCACCGGACTGGAGGTGCGGGCCTTCGGCGGCATCCCGCTGCGGGTCGACGGGGTGCCGGTGCGGCCCGCCGAGACCGTCGCCTACAAGGGCGTGATGCTCTCCGGCGTCCCCAACTTCGTGTACGCGCTGGGCTACCCGAACGCCTCCTGGACCCTCAAGGTCGACCTGCTGTGCGCGCACTTCGCCCGGCTGCTCGCCCACATGGACCGGCACGGCCACCGGATCTGCCGCCCCGAGGTCGCCGACCCCGCGATGCCGCTGCGGCCGCTGCTCGACTTCGCCGCCGGCTACCTCCGGCGGGGCGCCCCGCTGCTCCCCCGCCAGGGCGACCGCTTCCCCTGGCGGGCCCCGGCCGGCTACCGCGAGGACACCCGGCTGCTCGGCGCCGGGCCGGTCACCGACCCCGAACTGCACTTCTCCGCCTGAGCCCCCGCCCCGCCGTCCGGGCGCGGCCGCACGTTGACGCCCGCCGCGCCCGGGCGGACCCTGGGAGGGAGCGAGGCGCACCGGCCGCCCGTGCGCGGTGCGCACCCGGAAGGTGAACCGCCATGCAGAACCACTGGGTCGTCGACCTGACCTTCGACGAGGACGAGTCCCGCACCACCTGCACCGCCGCGCTCAGCGGGTTCAGCGCCCCCGGCGCCCGCGGCACCGGCACGGCCCGCCGCAACCCGGGCGACGACGCCGACACCGCGATCGGCGAGGAGCTGGCCGCCGCCCGGGCCTGCAACGACCTCGCCCAGCAGCTGATCGGCCGCGCCGCGACGGGCATCGAGGGCCACACCCACACCCCCGCGCAGCTGTCCTTCTGACGCCCGGCCCGGCCCGCACCACCCCCGACCGGTGATCTTTTCCGACCGCCGAACCGGCGGGTAGAGTGCGGCGATCTGTCGTGCCCACGGGGGGCACCGCCGAAACGAACGTCCGGTGACCGCATGACCGTCTGGACCCGTCCCGCCACCTGGTGGCGCTGCGCCATCGTCCTGTCCGCGTTCCTGGGGATCTTCCTCAGCAACAGCTCCCTGGTGTACTTCACCATCCAGAGCAACGTGATCGTGCTCGGCTACTTCCTCGCCGCGCTCTACTGGACGGCCAGGCGCGGCACCACCGACGCCCCGGCCCCCCGCCTGCGCGGCGCCGCCGTCCTGTACATCACCATCACCGGCATCGTCGCCCACGTCCTGCTCAACCACGGCGAGAACCCGCTCCCCGGCCTGGTCTCCGGCCCCGACCGCCTCCAGCACTGGTCCAGCTTCTTCCTGCACTACACCACCCCCGTGCTGGTCCTGGCCGAGTGGCTGTCCTGCTCCCCCCGCAACGCCTCCCGCTGGCGCGACCTCCCGCTCTGGCTCTCCTACCCCCTCGGCTACGCCGTCCTCACCGAGACCCGCGCCGTCCTCTTCCCGGACTTCCCCGTCCGCTACCCCTACTTCTTCCTCGACCCCACCGAGAAGGGCTACGCCTGGGTCGGCCTCCAAATGGTCCAACTCGTCGCCGAGTTCGCCGTCCTCGGCGCCCTGGTCATCGGCCTCGACCGCCTCGGCACCAAACTCCGCCGCACCCCGACGGCCAAGACCGCCGAGGCCTGACCGGACGGAGGGGAGCCGACGCGATGGCCGACGAGTCGGCCCTGGCGCACCGCGCGCACCCCGGCCCCTGGCCCCTGGCCCCTCGACGCGGTCTCGCGTGACGAGTTCCGCCTGTGCGAACGGAGTTGACCGCCCGTCGGGAAGCGGGGCCCGGAGGCGCGGGCTCCGGGCCCGGCGCGGAGGTGTCGGGAGCCGGTTTCCCACTTCCTTGATAATCTCGTTCCATGACCGAGAGCGCGTACAACATCGGCGACGGCCCGGCCACCCGGGTCAGTCTCTCGCTGCCCGAGGGCACCGCGGCCGCGATCCGGGAGCGGGTCGGGAAGCGCGAGTTCTCGGCTTTCATCACCGCGGCCGTCGAACGCGAACTCCGCGGCCGGATACTGGACGAGTACCTGGCCGACTACGAGCGTCGCAACGGGCCGGTCTCGGCAGCCGCGCAGGACCGTGCCCGCGAGGTGTTCGACGAGGTGTTCGCCGGGGAGAGCGAATGGCCCGCCGCAAGCTGAGCCACGAAGGCACCCTGGTCCTGGACTCCGAGGGCCTCTCCCAACTGCTGGCCGACCGCGAGCCCGTGGTCGCGCTGGTCGCGGAGGCCCGTGCCCGGGGTATGGAGGTGGTGATCAGCGCACTGACCATCATCGAGGCGGTCCACCCCCGTGCCGACCGGGCCCGGCTGCGCTGGCTGCTCTCCGGCCTGCGGATCGCTCCTGTGGGCGACGAGGAGGCCAAGGCCGCGTCCGCCCTGCTGCTCGCGGCCGGCCTGCACGGGCACAAGTACGCGATCGACGCCGCGGTGGCCGAACTCGCCCTCCGGCAACAGCGGCCGGTGGTGGTGCTGACCTCGGACGTCGACGACCTCACCAAGCTCTGCGGCGGCGGAGTCCGGCTGGTCGCCGTGTAACCCGCGGCGGCGTCAGCGGGTGGAGCCCATGGTGCGGGAGACGCGGGCGGCGGTGGCGGCGACGACGGGGCCCAGTTCGCGGGCGCGGGCGGCGGTGATGCGGGAGGTGAGGGCGGAGGTGGAGATGGCGCCGATGACGGTGTTGTTGTGGTCGAAGACGGGGGCGGCGATGCAGCGGACCTCGGGTTCGTTCTCGCGGTCGTCGACGGCGTAGCCGCGGGTGCGGATCCGGGTGAGTTCGGTGCGCAGGGCGGCGGCGGAGGTGAGGGTGCGGGTGGTGATGGCGGGCAGGCCGTCGGCGACGACGGTGGCGAAGGCGTCCTCGGGCATCCAGGCGAGCATGGCCTTGCCGACGGCGGTGCAGTACATGGGGGCGCGGCTGCCGATCCGGGAGGCCATCCGGACGGCGGTCTCGTTCTCGACCTTGTCGACGTAGACGACGTACGGCGCGTCGGGGACGCACAGGTGGACGGTGCCGCCGACCTCGCGCATCAGCTGGTGGGCCTCCTCGGAGGCGGCGGTGCGCAGGTCGAGGGTGGCGAGGTACGCCTGGCCGAGCTGGAGGGCGCCGGGGCCGAGCCGGAAGTGGCCGGTGTCGCGGTCGCGGGCGAGGAGTTGGGCGTCGACCAGCGGGGCGGCCAGGCGCAGCACGGTGGACTTGGACATCTCCAGGCCGTCGGCGAGCGCGGTGAGGCTGAGGTCGGTGCCGGCCGCCGCGTGGTCCCGGACGTGTTCGAGCACCGCGAGAGCGCGGCGCAGCGACGCGGACTGGTTGCGTTCCGGCCGGCCCTCGGGGGTCCGGCTCTCGGCGGCGGTGCTGGTCATGGGGTGTGACGCTACGGCGGGGAGCGCCCCGGTGCCAGTTCCGCAGCACATCGTTTTGCAGTGCAGAACTTTCGCGGTCTGCTCTTGTCGCCGTGCCCGGCGAGTTCCTAACGTCCCGCTCACACCGATCCCCCCACTGCATGTCCCGGTTCGTCCCGGGGCGCGCAGGTGCGTCCCGCTGCGGCGAGGAGATGACGTTGAGCATGAAGAAGCTGGCCCGTGGTGCCGCCCTTGCCGTGCTGGCCGGCACCGTGGCCACGGCGTGCGCGCCGGGCACCGCGAAGACCGCGACGTCCGCGGACAAGCAGACCGGCACCGTGAAGGTCTGGCTGTACGACGAGGCGAACCGGGCGCCGAAGGAGCAGGTGGTGGCGCAGGCCGTCGCCGACTTCAAGGCGAAGCACGCGGGCGTCGAGGTCGAGGTGTCGTACATCCCGACCGACGCCGGTCCGCGCGCCGAGAAGATGAAGGGCGCGTTCAACGACCCGTCCTCGGCGCCGGACGTGGTGGAGTTCGGCAACACCGACCTGTTCGGCTACACCGCCTCGGGCGGCCTGGCCGACATCACCTCCGACCTGTCGGGCTGGGAGGACGGCAAGGACCTGCCGCAGGACCTGAAGGACACCGCGGTGGTCGACGGCAAGACGTACGGCCTGCCGTGGTGGCTGGGCGTGCGCGCGCTGTACTACCGCACCGACGTGTTCACCGAGCTGGGCCTGCAGGCGCCGACCACCTACGACGAGCTGAAGTCGGCGGCGGAGAAGGTCCGGGCCGCGCACGGCGACCTGCTGGGCATCGCGGTCGGCGGCAAGTACACCTTCGGCGCGCTGCCGTTCGTCTGGGCCAACGGCGGCGACCTGGCCGCGCAGAGCGGCTCGGCGTACGTCTCGGCGATCGACTCGGCGCAGTCGCAGGCCGGCGTGAAGCAGTACACCGACCTGTTCACGGACGCGATCTGCCCGGCGCAGCAGTGCGCCGACCTGACCGGCGGCAAGACCGTGGAGGCGTTCGCGGCGGGCAAGGCCGGCATGGCGATCCTGCCGAACTCCTCGCGCAGCGCGGTGGAGGCGGGCGCGGCGAAGGGCAAGTACGCGATCGTGCCGCTGCCGGGCACCGCGGCCGGGAAGATCGCCCCGGCGTTCTCCGGCGGCAACGACCTGGGCGTCATGAAGTCGACCCAGCACCGCAGCCTGGCGGCCGACTTCATGAAGGAGCTGGCGTCGAAGAAGAACCAGCTGGCGCTGTTCGACGCGATGGGCAACCTGCCGACGCTGTCCTCGGCGCGCGCCGAGGTGGTGCAGAAGCAGCCGTGGCTGAAGCCGTTCACCGACACCATCGCGGCGGGCACCAAGTTCGTCCCGAAGGACGCCGCCTGGGCCAAGATCGACGCCCAGAACGTGGTGCCGACGATGCTGCAGAAGGTCATCACCGGCAAGTCCGACGTGGCCGGTGCCACCAAGGAGGCCGCGGCCGCGATGAACGCCTCGTTCAGCGGCAAGTAGCCAGGTCCCGTAGAAGAACCGGAAGTTGTCGATGCCTGCCACGACCGTCACCGCCCGGGCGGACCACGGGGACTCCTCCCCGGTCCGCCCGGCGGGCGGCGCCCCCGCCGGGGCCCGCCGCCGCCCCGGGCTCCTGGCCCGGATCCCCGTCCCGCTGTGGCTGCTGCTGCCGGCCGCCCTGGTGCTGATCCCGCTGTTCGGCTACCCGCTGTACCAGCTGGGCCTGCTGTCGGTGCTGAAGTTCGGGCAGCCGCAGGCGTCGGGCGGAGTGCCGACCGAGTTCGTCGGCCTGTCGAACTACACCGACGTGCTGGGCGACGCCCAGTTCTGGACGGTGCTCGGCCAGACCCTGGCGTTCGCCGCGTTCTGCGTGCTGACCACCCTGGCGGTCGGCGCGACCTGCGCGGTGCTGCTGACCCGGGTCGGCAGGTGGCCGCGGCTGATGCTGATGTTCGGCGCGCTGGGCGCCTGGGCGGCGCCCGCGATGACCGGCTCCACGGTGTGGATGTTCCTGCTGGACACCAACTCCGGCCTGGTCAACGAGGTCCTCGGCACCCAGGGCCACAACTGGATGTACGACAAGTGGTCGGCGTTCGCGATGGTCGCCGTGGTCGTGGTCTGGCACAGCTTCCCGTTCGTGATGATCACCCTCTACGCGGGCATCCAGGCCATCCCGGACTCCGTCGTCGAGGCCGCCCGGCTGGACGGCGCCGGCACCGTCACGGTCTTCCGGAAGATCATGCTGCCGATGCTGCGCCCGCTGCTGGTGATCGTGGTGATCCAGTCGATCATCTGGGACTTCAAGGTCTTCACCCAGATCTACGTGATGACCGGGGGCGGCGGCATCGCCGGCCAGAACCTGGTCCTCAACGTCTACGCCTACCAGAAGGCGTTCGTCGCCGAGAACTACAGCCTCGGCGCCGCGATCGGCGTCCTGATGACGCTGATCCTGCTGGGCGTCACCGCCGTCTACATCCGCAGCCTGCGTCGCTCCGGGGAGGAACTGTGATCAGCAAGCCCTTCACCGCCGGGCGCCGCGACAACCGGGTGCTGCGGCAGGGTGCGAACACCGTCGCCGTGGTGCTGGCCCTGCTGACGGTGTTCCCGCTGTACTGGATGGTGCTGTCGGCGCTGAAGCCGAAGGGCGAGATCACCTCGGCGCACCCGCGGCCGTGGACGTTCGCGCCGACGCTGGAGAACTTCCGCAACGCGCTGGGGGTGTCCGGCTTCGGGCGGTACTTCCTGAACAGCCTCGCGGTGGCGGTGGTCGTGGTGGTGGTGTCGGCCGCGATCGCCTTCCTGGCGGCGGTGGCGCTGTCCCGGTTCAGGTTCCGGTTCAAGACCACCATCCTGATCATGTTCCTGGTGGCGCAGATGGTGCCGGTCGAGGCGCTGACCATCCCGCTGTTCTTCCTGGTCCGGGACATCGGCTCGGTCGCGCCGGGCTTCGGCCTGTCCTCGCTGGGCTCGCTGATGCTGGTGAACCTGGCGTTCTCGCTGCCGTTCGCGGTGTGGATGCTGCGCGGCTTCGTCGCGGCGGTGCCGGAGTCGCTGGAGGAGGCGGCCCGGATCGACGGGGCCAGCCGGTTCACCATCCTGTGGCGGATCCTGTTCCCGCTGGTGGCCCCCGGGCTGGCGGCGACCAGCGTGTTCTCCTTCATCACGGCCTGGAACGACTTCGTGTTCGCCAAGACCCTGATCCTGGACACCGACCACCAGACGCTGCCGGCCGCGCTGATGGTGTTCTTCAAGCCGGACGAGAACGACTGGGGCGGCATCATGGCCGCCTCGACCCTGATGACCGTCCCGGTGCTGGTCTTCTTCGTGCTGGTGCAGCGGCACATGGTGTCGGGCCTGGGCGGCGCGGTGAAGGACTGACTCCCCGCACCGCCCCCGTTCGCCGTCTGCGTGCGGCTCAGCTCTCGGGCTGGGCGGCCCAGGCGGCGAACGCGTCGTGGAAGCCGGGGAAGGTCTTGCGCACGCAGCCCGGGTCGTCGAAGGTCGTGCCGGGGGTGCGCAGCCCGGCGACGGCGAAGGACATCACGATCCGGTGGTCGCCGTGGGTCTCGATCTCGACCGGCTTCGGGGTGCCGGGGCGGATCTCGATCCAGTCCCGGCCGGTGGCGACGTCGATGCCCTGGCGGCGCAGGTTCTCCGCGCAGGCGTCGAGCCGGTCGCACTCCTTGATCCGGGTGTTGTAGACGTCCTCGATCCGGATCGGGCCGGAGGCGAACGGGGCGATGGCGGCCAGCGTCGGCATGGTGTCGGAGATGTCGCGCATGTTGACGGTGCCGCCGGTGAGCGTGCCGCCGGTGACGGTGGTGGCGTCGGCGCCGATCTCGACCTTCGCACCGAGCCGCTCCAGCACCTCGACGAACTTCAGGTCGCCCTGGAGCGCGCCGCGGCCCAGGCCCGGGACGGTCACCTCGCGGCCGGTCAGCGCGGCGGCGGCGAAGAAGTACGAGGCGGTGGAGGCGTCCGGCTCGACCGGGTACCGGGCGGCGGTGTAGCCGCCGGCCGGGACGTCGAACACGTTCCCCTCGCGGGCCACCTCGACGCCGAAGCTGCGCATCATGGCGAGGGTGATCTCCACGTACGGCGCGGAGACCAGGTCGGTGACGCGGATCCGCAGGCCGGTGCGGGTGAGCGGGCCGAGCAGCAGCAGCGCCGTCAGGTACTGCGAGGACAGCCCGGCGTCGAGCACCACCTCGCCGCCCTCGACGCCCGCCGCGCGGACGCTCAGCGGGTGGTGGCCCTCGGCGCCGTGGTGCTCCAGCTCGACGCCGAGGTCGCGCAGCGCGGTGGTGAGCGGGCCGAGCGGGCGGCGGCGCATCTGCTCGGAGGCGTCGAAGTGGAAGGTGCCGTGCCCGGCGGCGGCCAGCGTCGGCAGGAAGCGCGCGGTGGTGGCGCCGTCCCGGCAGAACACCGAGGCGCCGTCGGCGCCCGGCCCCTGCGGGCGGCCGGTGATCCGCCACTCCCGCTGCTCGCGCTCCACCCGGTACCCGAGCGTGCGCAGGCCCTCGGCGAAGCCCTCGGTGTCGTCCGACACCAGCGGGCGCACCAGGGTGGTCACCCCGTCCGCCGCGGCGGCCAGGAACAGCGCGCGCGCCGTGACCGACTTCGAACCGGGGATCTCGACCAGCGCCACGGCACACCCTCCAGCGGGACAACGACAGACCGACAACAGGACCGCCCCCGATCCTGCCCTCCCGCCGGGCGCCCGGGCCCGGCCGTCCCACGGTACGGACACCGGAATGGGACGGACGGGCCGGACGGCCCCGCCGGGCGGGCCTGCGTGGACGGGCCTGGGCGGCGGGGCGCGGTGGTGTGCGAGGGCCGGTCGGCGCGGGCCGGTCAGCGCAGGCCGGTCAGCGCGGGCCGGTCGGGCGGAGGTCACCCCCGTCCCACTCCAGCCAGCGGGTGATGCCGATCTCCCGGAGGAAGGGGTAGTCGTGGCTGGCGACGATCAGCGTGCCCCGGTAGCCGGCCAGGGCCTGGGTGAGCTGGCGGACGCTGGCCAGGTCCAGGTTGTTGGTCGGCTCGTCGAGCAGCAGGAGCTGCGGCGGCGGGTCGGCCAGCAGCAGGGCGGCCAGGGTGGCCCGGAAGCGCTCGCCGCCGGAGAGCGTGCCGGCCGGCTGGTCGGCGCGGGCGCCGCGGAACAGGAAGCGGGCCAGCCGGGCCCGGACCTCGTTGTCGGTGGCGGCGGGGGCGTGCGCCTTGACGTTCCGGAAGACCGTCTGCTCGTCGTCCAGCACGTCCAACCGCTGTGGCAGGTACCGCAGTTGCACCGGGGTGGTGACCATGCCCTCGGCGGGGGCGAGTTCACCGGCGACGGTGCGCAGCAGCGCGCTCTTGCCGGAGCCGTTGCGGCCGAGCAGGGCGACCCGTTCGGGGCCGCGCAGCTCCAGGTCGATCCGGCCGCGGCCGCCGTGGGCCAGGCGGACGCCCTCCAGGGAGAGGACGGTGCGCCCGGCGGGGACGGCGGTGCGGGGCAGGTCGATCCGGATCTCGGCGTCGTCCCGGACGGCCTCCTCGGCGGTGGCCAGCCGGTCCTTGGCCTCGTTGAGGCGCTCGGTGTGCATGCCGCGCAGGCGGCCGGCGGTCTCCTCGCCCTTGCCCTGGAGCTTGTCGGCCAGCGCCTTGGGGTCGTTGCGCCGCACCGAGCGCTGCTTGCCGTAGGCGGCGGACTTGGCGAGCCGCTGGGTGGCCTCGACCAGATCCCGCTTCTGCCGCTTGACGTCGGCCTCGGCGTTGCGGACGACGCGCTCGGCGGCCTCCTGCTCGGTCTCCAGGGCCTCCTGGTAGGCGCTGAAGTTGCCGCCGTACCAGGTGACTTCGCCGTCCCGCAGGTCGGCGATCTGGTCGACCCGGTCCAGCAGCTCGCGGTCGTGGCTGACCAGCAGCAGCACGCCGGGGAAGCCGGCCACCGCGTCGTACAGCCGGGCCCGGGCCTGGACGTCCAGGTTGTTGGTGGGCTCGTCGAGCAGCAGCACGTCGGGGCGGCGCAGCAGCAGGGCGGCGAGGTGCAGCAGGACGGCCTGGCCGCCGGAGAGCTCGCCGGTGGTGCGGTCGAGGTCGAGCTCGGCGAGGCCGAGGCGGTCGAGGGTGGCGCGGGCGCGCTCCTCGACGTCCCAGTCGTCGCCGACCGCGGTGAAGTGGCGCTCGTCCACGTCCCCCGACTCGATGGCGTGCAGGGCCTCGCGCTGGGCCCGGATGCCGAGCGTCTCGTCCACCCGCTGCCCGGCGGCGACCGTCAGGTCCTGTGGCAGGTAGGCGAGTTCGCCCGCGACCCGGACGGTGCCGGCGGCGGGGGCGAGCTCCCCCGCGATCAGCCGCAGCAGCGTGGACTTGCCCGCGCCGTTCAGCCCGACCAGCCCGGTGCGGCCGGGGCCGACGGCGAGGTGGAAACCGCTCAGCAGCGGACGGCCGTCGGGCCATTCGAAGCCGAGGTCGGTGCAGAGGATCGAGGTGGTGGGTTGCGCCATGAGGGCCTCCTGGAGGTTGCCGCGTAGGGATGGGGAGCAACACGGGAGACACCGGGGACGCGGGAGCGCGGGAGCACAGGAGCACGGGGGTCGTCGCGGGGGGAGGTGACGCAAGAACCCGCACGGGAGCCGTGGATCGCTGCCCTGCCGAGGTCGCACTCGCGCCCGCACGCTCAACGGACCCGGAAAGGACACGGGTGTGGCGTGGCGCGGTGTCTCATGACCTCAGACGAGCAACGGCCTTCTCCAGACGTGCGGGAATGCGACGTCTTCGAGGGTACGCAGCGCCCCGCACCCCCCGCAACGGAATTAAGTCCCGTCTCCCCGACCCGGTTGTCAGTGGCCCCGGGCACACTCGGCCGCCATGGACGAGGACGAGTTCTGGCTGCTGCTGGAGGAGTGCCGCCCGCCCGGGGCGGACCCGGACGCGGAGCGGCTGGCCGCCGCGCTGGAGGAGCGCCTGTCGGCCGGGCCGGTCGCCGCGGTGGCCGGCTTCGCCGAGCGGCTGTCCACCGCGCTGTACCGGCTGGACCGCCGCGAGCTGGGCGAGGAGCTGTCCGGTGACGCGTTCCTGTACACCCGGGCGGCGGTGGTCGCCGACGGCCGCGCCGCGTACCTGGCGGTGCTGGCCGATCCGCGCCGCTTCGCGCCGTACGCCGAGGAGTTCGTCTGGGCCGAGCCGCTGCTGCACGTCCCGGACCGGGCGTACCGGCGGCTGACCGGCGAGGAGTGGTCGCGCGGGACGGCGCACAGCTACGAGTCGTCCTCCAACGCCGAGGGCTGGGGCCGCTAGGCCTTGTCCGGCCGATCTTGTCGGATCAGCGCGCGGCGTCGGGCGCCCGGCTGGGAGTGCCGGCCCGACGCCCTCGTACTGGATGTACTTGGGTGTTGGGCCGGTGCTTCCAGGCGGGATGATCCGGCGTCGCGCGCCCGGCAAGATCGGCCGGACAGGGCCTAGCAGGCCACTCGTCCGGAGGGGGCCGGGCCGCCGCCTAGAATCGACCCCATCATGACTGCCACTCTCGTCGTCAAGGACCTCGCCGCCGGCCACGGTGAGCGCACGCTGTTCTCCGGGTTGGACCTGGTCGTCGCCCCCGGGGACGTGATCGGGCTGGTGGGGGTGAACGGCGCCGGGAAGTCGACCCTGCTGCGGCTGCTGGCCGGGCTGGACGCCCCGGAGGGCGGCAGCCTGAAGCTGAGCCCGCCGACCGCGAACGTCGGCCACCTGCCGCAGGAGCCGGAGCGCCGCGAGGGCGAGTCGGTGCGGGACTTCCTGGCCCGGCGCACGGGCGTGGCGGCGGCGCAGGCCGCGCTGGACGAGGCCACCGAGGGCCTGGTGGAGGGCCGCCCGGGCGCGGACGACGCCTACGCGGCGGGCCTGGACCGCTGGCTGGAGCTGGGCGGCGCGGACCTGGAGGAGCGGGCCGAGGAGGTCGCCGACCAGCTCGGCCTGAAGGTCTCGCTCGACCTGCCGATGACGGCGCTGTCCGGCGGCCAGGCCGCCCGGGCGGGCCTGGCCTCGCTGCTGCTGTCGCGCTACGACGTGTTCCTGCTCGACGAGCCCACCAACGACCTGGACCTGGACGGCCTGGAGCGCCTGGAGGCGTTCGTGAAGGGCCTGCGCGCGGGCACCGTGCTGATCAGCCACGACCGCGAGTTCCTGGCCCGCACCGTGACCAAGGTGCTGGAACTGGATCTGCACCAGCAGCAGGTCAACCTGTACGGCGGCGGCTACGAGTCGTACCTGGAGGAGCGGGCGATCTCCCGCCGGCACGCCCGCGAGCAGTACGAGGAGTACGCGGACACCAAGGCGGGCCTGGAGGCCCGCGCCCAGATGCAGCGCAACTGGATGGACAACGGCGTCCGCAACGCCCGGCGCAAGGGCGGCGACAACGACAAGAAGGCCCGGGCGCAGCGCGCCGAGTCCAGCGAGAAGCAGGCCGCGAAGGCCCGGCAGACCCAGCGGATGATCGAGCGCCTGGACGTGGTGGAGGAGCCGCGCAAGGAGTGGGAGCTGCGGATGGAGATCGCCGCCGCGCCGCGCTCCGGCTCGGTGGTGGCGACGCTCCGTCAGGCCGCCGTCAAGCGCGGGGAGTTCGCGTTCGGCCCGGTGGACCTGCAGATCGACTGGGCGGACCGGGTGGCGATCACCGGCGCGAACGGCGCGGGCAAGTCGACGCTGCTGGCGGCGCTGCTGGGCCGCCTGGAGCTGGACTCGGGCTCCGCGGCGCTCGGCTCCGGCGTGCGGATCGGCGAGGTGGAGCAGGCCCGCGGGCACCTGTTCGGCGGGGACGCGGAGCAGCCGCTGCTGGCGGCGTTCTCGGCGGCCGTGCCGGAGACGAACCCGGAGGACGTCCGCACCCTGCTGGCCAAGTTCGGCCTGAAGTCGGTGCACGTGCTGCGCCCGGCCGGGACGCTCTCGCCGGGCGAGCGGACCAGGGCGGCGCTGGCGCTGCTGCAGGCCCGCGGGGTGAACCTGCTGGTGCTGGACGAGCCGACCAACCACCTGGACCTGCCCGCGATCGAGCAGTTGGAGCAGGCGCTCGCCTCGTACACCGGCACCCTGCTGCTGGTCACCCACGACCGGCGGATGCTGGACACCGTGCAGGTGAACCGGCGCCTGGTGGTCGCGGACGGCAGGGTCACCGAGGCGTAGCGCCCCCGCCCGGGCGGGCAGGGTCACCGAGGCGTAGGCCCTCGCCCACCACTTCTTGCCAGTACGTGCCGACCGCTTCTTGCCAGTACGTGCCGACCGCGCCCCGGCCCCTTCCGCCGGGGCGCGCCCTGTGCTGGGCTGGCGCGCATGGTTGACAGTGCACCCGCTCCGGCGCCGTCCCACCCGACGACGCCGCTCCGCCCGATGAGTGTCCCCGCCCACGAGGCGGCCGACCGCTGCCGGGCCTTCCACCAGGTGATGGACCAGCGCCGCACCGTGCGCGACTACTCGACCCGCCCGCTGCCCGAGGGGGTGGTGGAGTGGGCGGTTCGGACGGCGGCGACCGCGCCGAGCGGTGCGCACGTGCAGCCGTGGCGGTTCGTGGTGATCACCGATCCGGAGCGCAAGCGGCGGCTGCGGGAGGCCGCGGAGGCGGAGGAGCGCGAGTTCTACGCCCACCGGGCGTCCGAGGAGTGGCTGGCGGCGCTGGCCCCGATCGGCACCGACTGGCGCAAGCCGTTCCTGGAGGACGCGCCCGCGGTGATCGTGGTGTTCGAGGTGCACAAGGGCCCGCACTCGCCGCGCCCCTACTACACCAAGGAGTCGGTGGGCATCGCGGTCGGCTTCCTGCTCTCCGCGCTGCACCAGGCGGGCCTGGCCACGCTGACCCACACGCCCAGCCCGATGCGCTTCCTGAACGAGGTCTGCGACCGCCCGCTGGAGGAACGCGCCGCGTACGTCATCCCGGTCGGCTACCCGGCCGAGGACGCCCGGGTGCCCGACCTGGTCCGCAAGCCGCTGGACGAGGTGATGGTCCGGCTCTGACCTGCCGCGCCCCACGCCCCGGCCTGCGCCCCGACCGGCCCCCGACCGGCCCCCGGCCGGGGCCGGCGGGCAAGGGTGGCGGACGGGGTGGCGGTCCCGATATCCGCTGGTCGGCGCGTTGGTGCATGGCGCATACTCCGTTCATGAGTCACTCCACCGACGCACCTGACAACGTTGCGCGACCGCTCAGCGCGGGCCGCCCGCCCGAGCTGCTGCCCCTCGGCAACGGCGCGCACCTGCGCCGCCGCCGGCTGGCGGACGCCGCCGGGCTGAACGCCGCGGTGCTGGCCAACCTCGACCACCTGCGTCCGTGGATGCCCTGGGCCCAGCAGGCGCCGACCCTCCCGGAGAGCGAGCAGCTCTCGGTGCGCGGCGAGGCGGCCTGGGACGAGGGCAGCGACTTCCTGTACCTGCTCGGCCTGGACGCCGAACCGGCCCTGGTGATCGGCGGTTTCGGCCTGCACGGCCGGATCGGCCCCGGCGCGCTGGAGATCGGCTACTGGGTGCACCGCGAGCACACCGGCCGCGGCCTGGCCACCGCCGCCGCCCGCGCCCTCACCTCGGCAGCCCTCGCGCTGCCGGGCATCACCCGGGCCGAGATCCACTGCGACGAGTCGAACGCGGCCAGCGCCGCCGTCCCGCGCAAGCTCGGCTACACGCTGGACCGGATCGTCCAGGAGGCGCCGACCGCCCCGGCCGAGACCGGCCGCAAGATGATCTGGCTGACCGGCGCCTGACGGCCCGTCGGCACAGCTGGAGGAGGGGGCGGCCCGCACTGGGCCGCCCCCTCCTGCGCGTGCCCGGGCGCCGCCGGTCAGCGCCGGGCGAGCCGTTCGACCAGGGCCTGCCAGCTGTCGCCGAGCAGGGTGGGCAGGTCGCCGCTGTAGCAGCGTTCGGCCGGGTCGGCGGGCGGCTCGCCGGCCAGGAAGAGCAGCGGGGGGCCTTCGAGGGCGCTGGTGAGCTGGAGGGCGAGGGTGTCCGGGTCGGGGAGGCCGAGGGCGGCCTGGCCGAGCAGCATCCGGATGTGCGGGCGGGAGAAGTCGGGGCCGGCGGCGGGCTGGACGGGGCCCTTGCGCTCGAACGCGGCGCGGGCGATGTCGTACCGGGCCAGCAGGAAGGTCGTCCGGGCGCGGCCGTAGGCGATCAGCCGGTCGACCGGGTCGCCGCCGGGGCCGAGCGGGGGCGGGCCGGACAGCACCTGGCACTGGAAGCGCTGCTCCTCGGCGTCGAGCAGGGCGCGGAAGATCCCGGCCCGGGTGCCGAAGCGGCGGAAGACGGTGCCCTTGCCCAGCCCGGCCCGTTCGGCGAGCCCGTCCATGGTGACCCGGTCGACGCCGAGCTCGGCGATCATCGCGCGGGCGGTGCAGAGCAGCACCTCGCGGTTGCGGGCCGCGTCCGCGCGCTCGGTGGGGGGCTTTCCGAAGGGGACCAGGGGGCTGTCCATGCCGCCAATTTACCTGGCGAGAGAAACGGGGTAAAGTCCGTTTACGTCGAGCACGGCGCCCCGGCCCGTGCCCAGCCTTGCCGTACCCAGCCGCACCCGGCCGTACCCACCGCGTCCGCCACTTCCCTGACGGGGCGCGAACCGAGGAGTTCTGTCATGCACCTGTTCCGCCTGGACGCCAGCATCATGCCCGGCGCCTCCACCAGCGCCGAGCTCGCCAACGCCGCCGAGGCCGAGTGGGCCGCCGCCCACCCCGAGGGCACCGTCACCCGCCGCAACCTGGGCACCGACCCGCTGCCCGGCGACATCTGGGCCACCGCCGCCCTGGCCGGCTTCACCCCCGAGGACCAGCGCACCCCCGAGCAGCAGGAGGCCGCCGCGCTCGGCGCCACCCTGGCCGAGGAACTGCGCGCCGCCGACGCCGCGATCATCGCCGTCCCGCTCTACAACTGGGGCGTCTCCCAGCACTTCAAGACCTGGGTCGACCTGGTCATCGCGGGCGCCGGCCCGACCGCCGAACTCCTCAAGGGCAAGCCGGTCGTCCTGCTCACCTCGCTCGGCGGCGGCTTCGCCCCCGGCACCCCCCGCGAGGGCTGGGACCACTCCACCCCGTACCTGGAGCGCATCCTGCGCGACGTCTGGGGCGCCGAGCTGACCACCGTCCGCCGCGAACTGACCCTGGCCGCCGTCAACCCGGCGATGGAGAGCCTGCGCGGCCTCGCCGCCGAGTACCACACCCAGGCCCTGGACGCCGCCACCGCCGCCGGCAAGGCCCTGGTCCGCGCCTGACCCGCACCCGGCACCACGAAGCCCCGCGCACCCGAACCCCGGGCCCGCGGGGCTTCGCCGTACCCCCGCAGCCTCAGACCTCGCCGAACCCACCGGACTTGACCGCCGCGACGAACGCGGCGAAGGCCCCGGCGGGGAACACCAGCACCGGCCCCCGCGGGTCCTTCGAGTCCCGGACCGGGACGATGCCGTGCATCTGAACAAGGTTCATCGCCGGTTCGACGCACTGGCCGCCGGAACCGCTGTAGCTCGACTTGCTCCAACGCGCGGCGCTCAGGTCGGGGAGAAGGGTCACCGTTCCAGTTCCTTTCGTACGGCACGGACCGTCGCCATCGAGTCGGCCACGGACGGCGCGTCAGCCTGCAGGCGAGCGTAGTCCCTGGACCACTCCCGAACAGTGGGGATGTCTCGTTCGAGGTGTCCTTGCTTCATATCCTCCACGTAGCCGATCTGCATGTGGTTGGGGAGGGTGAGCAGGGTCAAGGAGTGGTGGAACGGGCGGCGGGCGCCGAGGCTGAAGGGCGCCACCTGGATGATCATGTTCGGCAGTCCGGCCAGTTCTTCGACGCGGCGCAGCTGCGGAACCATCACCGCAGGACCGCCGACCTGCCAGCGGAGTGCGCTCTCGTCCATCACCACGTGGATCATGGGCGCCGGTTGTCGGGTGATCGCCGCCTGCCGGGCGAGCCGGAAGGAGAGCCGCTCGGCGGCCTGTTCGGTTGAAATGTTGCCACGCGAGACTCCAGCGGCGAGTTCGACCTGCGCGTACTCCGGAGTCTGGAGCAGCCCCGGCATGATGCCGAGCTCGAAGAGTCGCAACTCGGTGGCCTTCGCCTCGCACTCGGTGAACTCCGGAAAGCCTTCGAACAGTGCGGTGTGCCGGATGTTCCAGTACATCAGCGCCAGCGTCCCGCCGGTCTCCAGCACCTCGTCCGCCCTGTTCACGGTGTCGATGTGAGGCATCCGGCTCGCGCGCTCGAAGCAGCCGACGTAGGTGCCCGTGACGCCCAGCAGATCTCCGAGCTGGGCCTGGGTGAGCCCCTTCGCCTCGCGCGAGCGCCGGAACTGGACCCCGAACGCGTGCGCGGGAGAAATCGTGGGGTCAAGGTCCTTCTTGTTCACGGCAGTTGCCCCCCAACTGAAATATCCAGACTGTCCGGTTCAGATGGTGGCGGAGCGTCAGCGATCCCGCAACCATGGACACACGGACGGTCACACAGCGTCCGCATCGCGGGTCTGACCGCCCGGCCCGCCGCACCCCCTTCCGTCCAGCACCACCAGCCGCGAGGTCATCCACCATGTCCGACCACCCGTACCCGGAGTCGAGAGCGAAGTTGACGATCCGCGTCTACACGGTGCGGGCCGACGGCACCCGGCTGCCGGTCTCGTCCTGCACGTCCGACGAGCCGCTCGTGCCCGCGCCGCGCTCCGCGCTGACCTGGCCGGTCTGCCGGTGTCCGCGGTGTGCCGACGGGCGGGGGGAGTCGGATGCGGTCTGAGGAGCGGCCTGCGGACCCCGGCGAGGAGGTCCGGCGGCGGGCGTGGACGATCGCGGACCGGCTGGCGCGGGCCGGCGGGGAGGAGGCATGGCTGATCTCCTTCGAGGACGGGTACCGGGTCGAACTCCGCTCGACCCGGCCCGCGCCGGACGTGCCCGGGGTGCTGGCGGCCCTCGCGCTGGGCGACCGCTGGGGGCACCGGCGCTCGGTCCTCCCCTGCACCGACGGCCTGGTGCAGGACACCGTGTGGAGCGAGGTCCGGCTGGAGCCGCCCGACGGTCCGGGCCGGGGGCCGGAGGGCCGCACCAGTGGTGTCGGCGAAGGGAGCCTTAAGGGTGGCTCAAGCGGGCCGGGGAACGCTTGACGGGCCTCGGCGACCCGGGCATTTTGAGTGCACGGGGCGGTCCGTCCGCCTCGTGCACGGTGTTCGAAACCCGTCCCCGGGACGGGTGTTGAGAACCAACCCCCACACGGTCCGGCCGTCGCGCTCCCCCACAGTCAGTAAGCGCGACCGGCCGGGCCGGTTCCGTGCCCCCGCCGGCCACCGCACCGGCCCACCGGCCCGAAATCGTTTGCCCGGCCGGTGAGAATGGCCGGTATGCCGCACCTCGACGCCACCGCGCTGCTCACCGCCATGGACCCGCTCCCGCACCACGAGCGGGAGGCGCTGTTCGCCCGCGCCGTCCGGGCCGCCGGGCCCGCCGAGGTCGACGCGCTGGTCGACGCGCTGGCTGCGGACGGCTGGTACGGGGCGCGGCTGGCCGCGTTCGCCGCGGTGCTGACCGGCCGGGCCGACCTGCTGGGCGCACTGCTGGACGCGCCGGACCGGGTGGTGCGCGGCCGGGCGGTCGACGCGCTGCGCACCGTGCCCGGGCTGGACGGGGCGGTGCTCGCCGCCTACCCGCACGCGTCGTCCGCCGCCCGGCGGGCGCTGCGCCGGGCGGTGCTGCGCGGGCGGCGCGCCGAACTCGCCGCCCGGCTGCTGCCGGTGGCCCGCGCGCACTGGGGCGAGGCGGAGGCCGCGGCGCTGCTGGCGGCCTGCCCGCCCGCGCTGGTGGCCGCCGAACTGCCCGGCCTGGCCGACGCGGTGCGGTCCTGGTCTGCGCTGGCGGCCCGGCACCCGGACGCGGTGCTCGACCACGTCGCGGGCGAGCTGGCGGCCCGGTCGGCCGACCCGCGGGCCGACTGGTGGCAGCTGTACGGTCCGCCGGTGGCGGCCGTGCTGCGGCGGCGCCCGGCCCGGGTGCTCGACCTGCTGGAGCGCCACCCCGGCCGGACGGTCCCGCCTGCGGTCCGCGCCGGTTTCGGCCACCTGGTGGCGGTGGACGCCGAACGCGCCACCGCCTGGCTGGCCGACCCGGCCCGCCCGTTCCAGCCCTGGGAGCAGCCGCCCAGCCGCAGCGCGCTGCGCCGGATCGTCCGGGCCGATCCGGCCGCCCTGCCCGCGCTGGGCCGCCGCTGGCTGCCGGAGCCGCGCCTGTTCGCCGTCCTGCTGCGCACCCTGCCGCCGTCCCGGCGCGCCGCGTTCCTGGACGCCGTCGCCGACGGGCAGCCGCCGGGCGCCGACCGGCTGACCGCGCCGGTGCTGCGCCTGCTGCCGCACGGGCGCCGCCACGCGGAGGCCCGCCGGCTGCGCGCGGAGCAGGCCGCCAAGGGCCTGACGGACCGTCAACTCATAGACCTCACCGCACTGCTTGAGCCCGCCAAGGCCCGGGCCGAGCTGCTCGAACGCACCCGGGTGCCGGACGCAGCCGAGCGTGCCGAGGTGTGGCGGCACCTGGTCGCCGCGGCCGCCGCCGACCCCGACCCGGCCGCGCCCGGCGTCCTGCTCGCCGACCTGCGCCGGGTCCGCAACGAGCAGGACCCGGTCCGGCAGGCCGCCCTGGCCGCGCTGGCCGACTTCCCCGCCGACCGCTTCACCGACGCGCACGCCGACGCCCTCACCGAACAGGCCGCCGACGCGCTGGACGCCCGCGACTGCTCGCCCGCCACCCGCCGCGCGCTGTCCGCCCTGGCCCTCGCCGCGCTGGCCGCCCACCCCACCGGCGAGCGGCCCGACCTGCTCGCCTTCGCCCTGCTGACGGTCGAACAGCTCACCGCCCGCGACGGCGGACTCCCGCTGCCCGCGCTGGCCCGACGGCTGCGCCGCGGCCAGGAGCGGCAGGTGCTGGAGGCCCTGCGGCCCTGGCTGGACGCCGAGGACCGGCGGGGCCACCACCGGCTGCTGTTCGCGCTGGTCCGGGCACTGGACGAACGGGCCGGGCAGCTGCCGGAACTCGACGAGCGGCTGGGCCGGGCCGCGCGCGACCCGCGGGAGCGGACCGCCGCCGAGGCGCTGCGGCTGTGGCTGCTGCCCCGCCACGGGCGCACCCCGAAGGTGCTGGCGGCGATCGAGCACGACCCGTCCGCCGTGTTCTGCGACCCGGTCGCCCGGCACCTGGCCCGGGTCCGCACCGACCTGCTGGACCTGGCGCTGGCCGAACAGCCGCCCACCGGACGGTTCCTGCGCCCCGGCGACCACCGCCCGCTGCCGCCCGTCGACACCCCGGAGCGCTGGACGCCCCGCCAGGTGGACCGGGCCGCCGCCCTGCTCGCGGAGATCGCCGCCACCGCCTGGCGCACCCGGCAGCAGCGGGCCACCGCCGTCCACCTGGCCGCCGCACTGCCCGGCCCCGGCCCGGCCGTGGCGCGCCGCCACCTCGACGACCCGGACCCGCTGATCGCCGACACCGCGCTCGCCGCGCTGCCGCTGGCCCCCGACCCGGCCGCCGCACTGCCCGACCTGCTGGCGCACGCCGGGGACGACCGGGCCCGGACCGCGCTGTACGCCGCCGGCCGGGCCGCCCGGCACACCCCTCCGGACCGGCTCGGCCCGCTGCTCGCCGAGCTGGCCGCCCGCACCACCGGCAGCAAGGTCACCTCCCGCAAGGAGGCCGTCCGGCTGGCCGCCGCCCTGCTGCCGCCCGCCCGGGCCGCCGAGGTGCTCACCGCCGCCTTCCACGCCCCCGGGCAGCACCCCGACGTCCGGGCCGCCGCGACCGCCCACTGCCGGGAACTGCTGGACGCCGACCCCGTCTGGGCGCTGCTCGCCGAGGCCGCCGAGGCGCCCGAACCGCAGCTGCGCCGGGCCGTCGCCGCGCTCTCCCCGCACCTGCTCCCGGCCCGCCACCGGGCCCGCTACGCCCGGCTGGTGGCCGCCGTCGCCACCCGGCCCGGCCAGGAGCCGGACGCCGCCCGGACCGCGGTCGCCGCGCTGCCCGGGTGGGCCCGGTACGCGCCCGAGACCGCCGAGGTGCTGCCCGGCCTGGTCACCGACCTCGACGACCGCGCCGTCTGGGGCGCCGCCGCCCTCGCCCTGCGGGCCGTCGCCCTCGGCGACCGCGCCCACCCCGTCGGCGGCGGCGCCCCCGGCAGCCTGCTGCACCGCACCCTGGCCACCCTGCTCGCCGCGCCGGAGGAGACCGCTCCCGGCCCCGCCCGGGACCAGCCCGTCCGGCAGCGGATCGTCTCGCTGACCACGCTGCCGGTCACCCGCCGCTTCCCGGAGGTGCTCGAGCAGGTCGACGAACTGCTGCGACCGCACGAGGAGTTGCTCGACCTCCGGGCCGCCCTGCTGGCCCTCGCCGCCCGCCCGGGGCGTCCCGGCTTCGGCCCCGCCTTCGCCCGGCTCGCCGACGCCCTCGCCGACCGCCCCGTCCTCGCCGCCCGGCTGGCCGCCGGCCTCGCCGACACCGTCGCGGGCACCGCGCCCCTGCCGGTCCCCGCCGACACCGCCGTTCCCGACGCCCTGCTCGCGCTGCTCCCCGGCCGCGGCCCGGCCCTCGGCCTGCTGACCGCCGCGCTCGCCGACCGCCTGGGCACCCGCTGCGTCTGGACCGGCCGCTGGCTGCCCCTGCTGGCCGCCCTGCGCACCCACCCCGACCCGGAGGTCCGGGCCGCCGCCCGCGCGGTGACCACCGTCCCGGAGTGACCGCCGCACCGTGACGGGCCGTCAGGTGAACGTCCGGAGCGGCGGGTTGACGGTGCGCCACGGGCGGGTGACGTTTCGTCCGGCTTGTTGACCGTCCGGGTTCGCCCGGGACCGTTCAGGACTACGATCGATCAATGACGGACACCACACGCAGAGCAAGCGAAAGCGCCGAACTGGCGGCCCGGTACCCGGCCCTGCACGCGCCGCAGCGCTGGGAGTGGGGCGGTATCGACGCCCAGTTCAGCACCGATCTGCCGCCGGACGAGCTGGTCACCAACATCCACCTGGTGGGCTTCGCCGAGGGCCGGGTCGTCCTGTGCCGGGACGTCCGGGGCCACTGGTTCCTGCCCGGCGGCACCCGGGAGGCCGCCGAGAGCGTCGAGTCCTGCCTGGAGCGCGAGTTGCGCGAGGAGGCCGGGGCCCGGCTGGTCGGGCCGCCGACCTGGATCGGCCACCACCTGGCGGTCACCGACACCCCGGTGCCCTACCGCCCCTGGCAGCCGCACCCGGTGAAGGCGTGGCTCTGGGGCTGGGCCGACGTCCTGGTCGACTCCGCCCCCACCAACCCCGACGACGGCGAGCAGGTCGTCGAGGTCCGCCCCGTCGCGCCCGAGGAGGCCCAGCGGCTCCTCTCCCAGTACCGCGAACCCTGGTGGCCCGAACTCGTCGCGCTGGCCGTGGAGTCCCGCACCGGCTGAGGGGCGGCCGGGCCCGGCCGCCCCTCGGGGCGCGCTACTTGCCGAGGCCCGCGCGGCGCAGGGCGTCGGCCATGGCCGAGTTGGCGGGGGCGGGCTGGGCGGTGTTCGGGCGGCGGTCCTGGCGCGGGGGGCGGGAGTCGCGGCGGGGGGACTGCTCGCGGCGGTTGCCACCGCCGCCGCTGCCGGAGCCGGAGCCCGAGCCGGGGGTGGTGTCGTCGTCGAGGCGCAGGGTCAGGCCGATCCGCTTGCGCGCGACGTCGACGGTGGTGACCTTGGCGCGGACGATGTCGCCGGGCTTGACCACCTCGCGCGGGTCCTTGACGAAGTTCTTCGACAGCGCGGAGACGTGCACCAGGCCGTCCTGGTGCACGCCGATGTCGACGAAGGCGCCGAACGCGGCGACGTTGGTGACCACGCCCTCCAGCACCATGCCGACCTCCAGGTCGGAGATCTTCTCCACGCCGTCCTTGAAGGTGGCGGTCTGGAAGGCGGGGCGCGGGTCGCGGCCGGGCTTGTCGAGCTCGCCGAGGATGTCGGTGACGGTCGGCACGCCGAAGGTCGCGTCGGCGAAGTCGCCGGGCCGCAGCGCGCGCAGCACCGCGCCGTTGCCGATCAGTTCGCCGAGCTGCCCGCCGGTCGCGGTGAGGATCCGGCGCACCACCGGGTACGCCTCGGGGTGGACGGCCGAGGCGTCCAGCGGGTCGTCGCCGCCGGGGATGCGCAGGAAGCCCGCGCACTGCTCGAACGCCTTGGGGCCGAGCCGGGCGACGTCCTTGAGCGCCTTGCGGGTGCGGAACGGCCCGTTGGCGTCCCGGTGGGCGACGATGTTGTCGGCCAGCGTGCCGGTGATGCCGGAGACCCGGGTGAGCAGCGGCGCGGAGGCGGTGTTGACGTCGACGCCGACGGCGTTGACGCAGTCCTCGACCACGGCGTCCAGCGAGCGGGAGAGCTTGAGCTCGCTCAGGTCGTGCTGGTACTGGCCGACGCCGATCGACTTGGGGTCGATCTTGACGAGCTCGGCCAGCGGGTCCTGCAGGCGGCGGGCGATCGAGACGGCGCCGCGGATCGACACGTCGAGGCCGGGCAGCTCCTGGGCGGCGAACGCGGAGGCGGAGTAGACGGACGCGCCGGCCTCGCTGACCATCACCTTGGTGAGGCCCAGCTCGGGGTGACGCTTGATCAGGTCGGCGGCCAGCCGGTCGGTCTCCCGGGACGCGGTGCCGTTGCCGATCGCGACCAGGTCCACCTTGTGCTCGCGAGCCAGCCGGGCCAGCGTGGCGAGCGCGGCGTCCCACTTGTTGGCGGGCTGGTGCGGGTAGATCGTCTCGTGCGCGACGACCTTGCCGGTGGCGTCCACGATGGCGACCTTGACGCCGGTGCGGAAGCCCGGGTCGAGGCCCATGGTGGCGCGCGTCCCGGCGGGGGCGGCGAGCAGCAGGTCGCGCAGGTTGGCGGCGAAGACCCGGACCGCCTCGTCCTCGGCCTCGGCGCGCAGCCGGGTGCGCAGGTCGATGCCGAGCCGGACCAGGACGCGGGTGCGCCAGGCCCAGCGGACGGTGTCGGTCAGCCACTTGTCGGCGGGGCGGCCGCGGTCGGCGATGCCGAAGCGGGCGGCGATCCGCTGCTCGTAGTCGCTGGCGCCGGGCAGGTCGGCCTCCTGCTCGCCGTCGAACGGGGAGAGTTCGAGGTCGAGGACCTCCTCCTTCTCGCCGCGCAGCATGGCCAGGATCCGGTGCGAGGGCAGCTTGGTGTACGGCTCGGCGAAGTCGAAGTAGTCGGCGAACTTGGCGCCGTCCTGCTCCTTGCCGCCCCGGACCTTGGCGACCAGCCGGCCGCGGGTCCACATCCGCTCGCGCAGCGAGCCGACCAGGTCGGCGTCCTCGCCGAAGCGCTCGACCAGGATGGCCCGGGCGCCCTCCAGCGCGGCGGGGGCGTCGGCGACCTGCTCGTTCAGGTACGTCGCGGCGAGCGCGGAAGGGTCCTGGGAGGGGTCGTTCAGCAGGGTGTCGGCGAGCGGTTCGAGGCCGGCCTCGCGGGCGATCTGCGCCTTGGTGCGCCGCTTGGGCTTGTACGGGAGGTAGATGTCCTCCAGCCGGGCCTTGGAGTCGGCGGCGAGGATCTGCGCGCGCAGCGCGTCGTCCAGCTTGCCCTGGGCCTCGATCGACTCCAGGACGGCGGTGCGGCGCTCCGCCAGCTCGCGCAGGTACCGCAGCCGCTCCTCCAGGGTGCGCAGCTGGGTGTCGTCGAGGGCGCCGGTGGCCTCCTTGCGGTACCGGGCGATGAAGGGCACGGTCGCACCGCCGTCGAGCAGGCCGACGGCGGCCTGCACCTGGTTCTCGCGGACGCCGAGTTCTTCGGCGATCTTGCGTTCGACGGGCATGGTCACGGTGCCGGTCACCCCTTCAGACGGTTGCGCGGTGTCGCCCGTGCATTCTGGCAGGTCCGGCCGACGTTCATCCGGTGGTCCGGTCGGCCGCCCGGAGCGTGGCGCGTTCCGGGGACGCGGGCGGACACGCGTCCGAGCGGCCCGGAGGCCGGTCGGATCGTCTGGTATGAGAGGTGGACGACCGTTTTCCGGGCTCCCGTCGGCGCCGCTGCCGGAGCTGCCGTCCGCGCGCATTGGAGGACATGGTGGCGCAGGCCCCCGCCCCGGCACCGGCCCCCGCACCGACCCCGGCACCGGCCCTGCGGCCGCCCGACCGGCCGGTCCGCTGGACCCGCCCCGCCGACTGGCCCCGCGAGGTGCTGGCCCTCGCCGCGTACTGGATCGCCGGCCGGGTGCTGATGGTCGGGCTGATCCGCTCCGGCCGGACCGAGCCCGCCATCGAGGTGCACCGGCTCTACCACGGCTGGTACCAGGTCCTGCGCACCGGCACCTTCCCGGTCGGCGACGTCACCTGGCAGTACCCGCCCGGCGCGGCGCTGCCGATGCTCGCCCCGGGCCTGCTGCCGTTCCTGACGTACCTGCAGTCCTTCGTGCTGCTGTCCCTGCTGGCCGACGCCGCCGTGCAGGCCGCCCTGCTGGCGGCCGGCCGCGGCCCGGGGCGCTCGACCTGGGGGGCCTGGGCGTGGGCGCTGGCCCTGCCGCTGCTGCTCGGCCTGCCGTACGGGCGCTACGACCTGTCGGCGACCGCGCTCGCGGTCGGCGCGCTGCTGCTGTTCCCGGCCCGGCCGCGGCTGGGCGGGGTGCTGGCCGGGATCGGCGCGATGGTCAAGGTCTGGCCCGCGCTGACGCTGCTCGGCACCCCGCGCGGCCGCACCACCCGGCAGGCCTGGACGGCCGCCGCGCTCTCCGCGCTCGCCCTGCTGCTGGTCCTCGCCGCCTGCTTCGACCACACCCTCGGCTTCCTGCACGCCCAGGGCGGGCGCGGCGTGGAGATCGAGTCGCTGGGCGGCAGCGCCCTGCAGGCGGCCCGGCAGCTCGGCTGGTCCGGCCGGGTCGAGCAGCACTACGGCTCGTTCGAGTTCCTCGGCCGGTACGTGCACCGGATCGCCCAGCTGTCGCTGCTGCTGACCGCCGCGGCCTTCGGCTGGCTGCTGCTGTGGCGGGTCCGGGCCCGGCGCTGGACGGCCGCCACCCCGTACGACGCGGCGCTGACCGCGGTGCTGCTGTTCACCGTCACCAGCCGGGTGATCTCCCCGCAGTACCTGGTCTGGCTGATCGGCCTGGCCGCCGTCTGCCTGACCGTGGAGGACACCACGCAGCGGCCGGTCGCCCTGCTGCTGCTGCCCGTGGTCGGCGTCACCACCGTCGACTACCCGCTGTTCTTCGACGCGATGCAGGCCGGCGGCTGGTGGCCGACCGCGGTCATCCTGCTCCGCAACGGGCTGCTGCTGGGCGCATCGCTCTGGTCCGCCGCCCGGCTGTGGCGGGCCACCGCCTCGCCCCGGCCCGCCGGCACCGGCGGCGTCTCGGCGGTCTGACGGGCCGTCGGGAGACGTAGACTGCCCCGATGGCCGACACCGCGCTGGACCGGCTCGCCGCCGGGAAGTACCTGCTGATCACCAGTTACAAGAAGGACGGCAGCCCCGTCGCCACCCCGGTCTGGGTGGTCCGGGACGGCGACGCGCTGGGGGTGTGGACCGTCGCCGACTCCTGGAAGGTCAAGCGGATCCGGCGCCGCGGCGACGTCCTGGTCGGACCGTGCGACGTGCGCGGCAACCCGAGCGGCTCCCCGCTGCCCGCCACCGCCGAGATCGCCGACCCCGCCACCACCGAGCGCTACCGGCAGTTGCTCGGCCGCAAGTACGGGCTGGTCGGGCGGCTCACCCTGCTCGGCAGTCGGCTGCGGCGCGGCAAGGACGGCACCGTCGGCATCACCGTCCGGCTGGACGGCTGACGGCTGCCGGCGGTCACTGGCGGCCGCCGGCGTTCAGCCCTCGTACGGCAGCAGCTCCGGGCGCTTCGCCGGGCGGCCGTCCCCGGAGGAGCGGCCGCGCAGGCGGCGGCCGATCCACGGGCCGACGTGGGTGCCCAGCCAGCGGACGTCCTCGCGGGCCTTCCGGCCGCGGGTGCGGGTGTCCGGCTCGGCCAGCGGGGCCCGCCAGTCCTCGGCGGACGGGCGGCCGAGCGCCTCCAGGACCGCCAGCGCGACCCGGCGGTGGCCCTCCGGGGACAGGTGCAGCCGGTCCTCGGCCCAGAGCCGGCGGTCGTCGAACACCGGCGCCGAGAACAGGTCCACCAGCACCACCCCGTCCGGGTGCTCCCGGACCACGCCCTCCACGAACGCCTTCATCCGCAGGATCGCGGGCAGCAGGCGGCTGCTGCCCGCCATCCGCCGGGTCGGATCGGTGGAGGTGAACAGCACCACGGTGCGGCCCTCGGCCAGCAGTTCGCGGGTGCACTCGCCGAGCAGCCGCTCGACCTCGGCCACCTCGCAGCCCGGGCGCAGCACGTCGTTCAGGCCGCCCGCCAGCGTCACCAGGTCGGCGTCGGTGGCCGCGGCCAGGTCGACCTGCTCGGCCCGGATCTGACCGATCAGCTTGCCCCGCACCGCCAGGTTCGCGTACCGGAAGCCGTCCGCCCCCGCCTCGGCGGCCAGCGCGTCGGCGACCCGGTCCGCCCAGCCGCGGAACTGCCCGTCGGGCAGGGTGTCGTCGCACATCCCCTCGGTGAACGAGTCCCCCACCGCCACCATCGCCCGGTACTGCCGCACACCGCCTCCTGGAGTCGTCCCTGGCCGGGCCCCACCCTACCGAGCGGCCCGCCGGGGGCGGGGGCGCGGGAGGGGAGAGACGGGGGGACGGGGGTCGAGACAGGGATGCGGTCGGTGGCGGGCCCGGCGGTCGGGGGCGGGGAGCGGGCGGGGCACCACGTCCAGGGTGGCCGGGCCGTTGACGATCATCGAGGGGAGGCGGGCGGGTGTCCGGTCGGGTTCGGCCAGGGCCAGGGCGGGCAGCCGGGCGAACAGGGTGCTGAGCGCGATCTCCGCCTCCAGCCGGGCGAGCGGGGCGCCGACGCAGAAGTGCGGGCCGTGGCCGAACGCCAGGTGGCTCTTGTCGGGGCGGCCCGGGTCGAACGCGTCCGGGCGCTCCGGGTGCACCCGCGGGTCCCGGCCGGCGGCGGCGAAGCCGAGGATGATCGGGTCGCCCTTGCGGATCAGCACGCCCTCGCCGAGGTCGAGGTCCTCGACCGCGTAGCGCAGCGGGACGTGCATCACCGGGCCCTCGACCCGCAGGGTCTCCTCGATCACGTCCGCCCAGCCGAGCCCGCCCGTCCGCACCCTGGCCAACTCGGCGGGGTGGGTGAGCAGTTCGAGGGCCGCGCTGGTGATCAGGTTGACGGCGGTCTCGAACCCGCCGGTGATCATCGTGAACAGGGTGCCGACCAACTCGGGCTCGGACAGCGGCCGTTCGCCGGGGCGGTCGGACAGCAGCAGGTCGCTGGTCAGGTCGGCCGCCGGGTCGGTCCGCTTGCGTGCCAGCAACTCCCGCAGCCGGACGTCGAGTTCGACTTGCGCGGCGAGTGCGCGGTCCTCGTCGAGCGAGGAGTCCAGCACGGTGTCGATCGCCTCGCAGAGTGCGCCGCGCAGGTCCTCCGGGACGCCGAACAGGTCGCAGATCACCGTCAGGGTGAGCGGCCGGGACAGTGCCAGCCGCAGGTCCGCGCGCTCCCCGGGGGCCAGTTCGGCCATGGCTGCCACCAGCCGGTCCGCCGTGGCCTGCACCTGCGGGCGCATCCGCTCCACCCGGCGCGGCAGGAAGGTCGGCGCGAGCCGGTTCCGCGCGGCGCGGTGCTCGGCCCCGTACTGGTTGACGAAGCTGTCCTGGAACGCCACCGGCCCCAGCACCCAGCCCTCCGGCACCTCCGCCGCCCCCGGCCAGTGCAGCCGGAAGTCCCGGGAGACCCGCGGGTCGGTGGTCAGCGCCTGGATCACCGCGTGCCGGGTCACCGACCAGGCCCGCACCCCGCCCGGCAGTTCCACCCACACCGCCGGGCCCTGCTCGCGCAGCTCCGCGGCCTCCGCGTGCAGCGCGGCCCCGGCCGGGTCGAGGAACGGGCAGCCGGTAACGGAAGAATCGGACACGGTGTGCTCCCCTCACCGAAAGTCCCCGTACTGCCCCCATGGTGGGGCCCGCCGCGCCACCGCCGGAAGACTCCGCGCAGCTCTGTCCGGATTGCGCCCCCGGTACCGTCAACTCCCCTTCCACCAGCACCTGTTGACACCAGGAACCCCACCCGCGCCGGACGCGCGGGTGGGGTTCCTGGGCCCTGTTGCTGACGGGCCGTCAGATCGAGCCGAGGGCGACCGCGGCCTCCGGGGTGTGCAGCTGGAAGGTCAGGGACTCCTGGAGGTAGAGGTGCACGGTGGTCTCGTCGTGGGAGAGGTAGCCGATCGAGAGGTCCTCGCCCAGGTGCAGCTCGAAGTCGCCGCCGCGGGCGGACAGCAGGACGGCGCCCTCGACCGCCGGGGCCCAGATGATCTCGCCGTCCAGCAGGCGGGCCAGGTGGTTGTGGACCGGGTAGCCGTGGTCGGAGGTCTCGTTGACGGCGGTGAAGGCGTCCGCGCCGAGCAGCAGCGAGTAGGGGCCGCCGACCCCGGCCAGGCGCAGCGCGGTGAGGGCCCGGCTGACGGCGTTGGGGTACTCGCGGACGTCGGCGGGCAGTTCGACCGGGTGGTTGGAGGAGCCGTCCCGGATGCCGGTGATCCCGGCGGCCGGGTAGCCGTCGAAGACCGCGCGGTCCTCGGCGAGCGCGATGGTGCGGGCGGCGTCCTTGACCGGGTCCCAGTCGGAGTCCTGGGAGCCGCGCTCGACGTCGTCCACGGCGGCCCGGGTGACGGTGAACGGGACCCGCAGCTCGACCACCTGGAGGGACTCCCGGGCCCGGGCCTGGACGCCGCTGCCGGGGGCCGCGATGTCGGCCAGGTGCCCGGTGCCGACCGCGGCCAGCCCCGGCCCGTCGGGCCCGGCCAGGTCGACCACCCGCCGCCCGGCGACGTGCAGTCGGAAGGTCCGCCGGGCCTCCTCCTCGATCTCGTCCCAGGCGGCGGCGGAGACGGGCGCCAGGTCGCGGTGCAGGTTGTTCACGATGTGGTGCTCCTTTTCAGGCTGCCGATGCGGAGGCTGCCGTCCCGGACCGGCAGGGGCACGGCCCGAGCTTCGGCCCGGGTGCCGGGGGCGGGGGGCGGGTCGTTCAGGAAGTCCGCGGAGGGGACGTGGAAGAAGGTCCCGGTGACGGCGGTGGAGAAGTCCAGCAGCCGGTCGTGGGCGGCGGCCCCGCGGCCCAGGAACATGTTGCGGAGCATCTCCTCGGTGACCCCCGGGTCGCGGGCGTACCCGATGAAGTAGGTGCCGCACTCGCCGCCCTCGGCGAACGACCCGAACGGCATGTTCAGCCGCCAGATGTCGCGGTCCTCGCCGTCGGGGCCGGTGACGGTGTTCAGGGCGACGTGCGAGTCGGCGGGCTTGGCCGCGTCGTCCAGCTCGATGTTGTCGAGCTTGGTGCGGCCGATCACCCGTTCCTGGTGCTCGGTGCTGATCGCGTTCCAACCCGCCATGTCGTGCAGGTACTTCTGCACGATGACGTAGCTGCCGCCCGCGAAGTCCGGGTCCTCGTCGCCGATCAGGACCGCTTCGGCGGCGTCCCGGCCGGTGGGGTTCTCGGTGCCGTCGACGAAGCCGATCAGGTCCCGGCAGTCGAAGTAGCGGAAGCCGTGGGTCTCGTCCAGCACGGTGACCCGGTCGCCGAGCCGCTGGCTGATCCGGGTGGCCAGTTCGAAGCACAGGTCCATCCGCTCGGCCCGGATGTGCAGCAGCAGGTCGCCGGGGGTGGCGGGGGCGAGGTGCCGGGGTCCGGCCAGTTCGACGAACGGGTGCAGTCCGGCGGGGCGGGGGCCCGCGAACAGGCGGTCCCAGGCGTCGGAGCCGATCCCGACCACCAGGCCGACCTCCTCGTGCGGGGCCCGGGAACCGACCGAGCGGGCCAGCCCGCCGAGGTCCGGCAGCAGGTCGCGGACGGTCTGCTCACCGCCGTCCTCGATCCCGAGCACCAGGAACACGGCGGCCCCGGTCAGCGCGGCGAGGACCGGTTGGGGCTGCGGCATGGCGGGGGCTCCCAGGGGGCTGCCGGACGTTCGGACGCGAGCCGACCATACCGGGCAAAAGGTTCGAGAACCCGTGATGGCGCCCGAATCGGGCGTGTCCGGCGGAACCGGGCCGGGAGGGGTCCGCGGCGGCCCCGGCTCAGGCCCGTTCGGCCCGCCTGACCTGCCGCAACTCGGCCAGCTCCGCGGTCATCCGGGTCAGGAAGCGCACCACGGTGTCCACCTGTTCCGGCGCGAACTCGGCCCGCACCCGGTCCGTGCACTCCGCGACCGGGGCGAACCACTCACCGGCGATCCGGGCCGCGTCCGGGTGGTAGTGCACGTGCACCTGCCGCCGGTCCGCCTCGTCCTTGGTCCGGTGCACGTGCCCCGCCCGCTCCAGGCGGTCCAGCACCGCGGTCACCGCGCCCGAGGTGAGCCCCAGTTCGGCCCGCAGCCCGCCGGGGGTGATGCCGGGCGGATCGGCCGCCCGCAGCACCGCGAGCAGCGCCTGCACATCGGTGGCGTGCAGGCCCGAGGCGGCGGCGAAGTCGTGCCCCAGCAGGTTCATCTCGGACGCCAGCCCCTGCAGCAGCCGCCCGAACTCCCGCTGCTCCACCACCCGCTCCTCCACCGCACCCACCACCCGCTGCTGCCCGACCGTGCCGCCCCGACCCTAGCGCGACCGCCTCCGCCGGGGCACGGAGGAACGGCACGGGGCCGGGAGCCGGGGACGCGTCGGGGCCGGGCGAGGGACGCGTCGGGGGCGGGAGCCGGGGACGCGTCGGGGCCGGGCGAGGGACGCGTCGGGGGCGGGAGCCGGGAACACGTCGGGGCCGGGCGAGGGA
>NZ_JOGH01000080.1:0-31903 GCF_000721345.1 Kitasatospora sp. NRRL B-11411
GCATGGTGTCCTTCCGGGGCGGCTGTGGGGGTGGGGTGTGGGGGAAGCCGATCGGATGGCCCGTGACCTGCGTCAACCCCATGGGAGCGCTCCCATCCCGGAGCGGCTCGGGACGGGGTCGGCAGGCAGTGGGCGGCGTCCATGGTGGCCGCGCCGCCGCGCGGGTGTCAATGCGCAACCTGGAAGTTACAGGCGGGAGTTGACGCGGCGACCCGAGCACCGCCGCGGCGGCGTCCGGCGACGCGGCCGGTTTGCCCGGCTCCTTCGCCCTGCCCGGCCGCGCCACCCGACGCCCGGTTCGGCGCCGAACTGCCGACCGCGGGGACCGCGGGGACGCAGCGGTCCGGCTTCCGTTCCTTCCCGCCTGCCGCCCCGACCTCCCCCTCCCTGCCCGCCGCCCCGTCGGCCCCTGTCCCGTCCCCCTCCCTCCGACCCGCCGCCCTCCCCGTTCCCGCTCCGTGCCCCGATTCCTTCCTTTCCGTCTGCCGCCCCGCCGCCCCGTCGACCCCCGTCCCGCCCTCTCGGCTTCAAGAGGGCGTCGCAACACCGCTCGGTTTCGGATGGCGAGTAGATCGCGTAGACGCTCGGCCGGGGTACTCCCGGCCGAGCGTCTTGCGTCGGCGGCTGCCGGCGCTTGGGCGATGTGTTCGAGATCCTCGGCGAAGCGGCCGTGAGGCGGGCCCGGTCGGCCGGGAGTGTGCCCGGTTCGCGCCTCGCTGGGTCTCAGTAGGTGATGACGGCGCGGAAGCGGACCTTGCCGTCGGTGACCTTGGTGACCGCTTCGACGATCCGTTCCTTGGGGAAGGTCTCGATCATGGGTGTGACCTTGCCGGATGCGGCCAGGTCCAGGGCCTCCGTGAGGTAGTTCAGGCCGTTGTGGGTGGCGCCGATGAACTTCTGGCGCTGCGCGAAGAACGGCTGCGCGGTGTTGGGGATGGTGAATTCGGCGAACGGGTCGAGGCCGAGCAGGACCGCGCGCCCGTCGTGCCGCAGTCCCTGCATCGCTGCCCGTCCCGCGTCGTAGGAGTTGGAGCAGAGCAGCAGGACGTCCGCGCCGCCGGCGGCCTGCAGTTCGGCGCCGTCCGCGACGACCAGGTCCGCGCCGAGCTCGCGGGCCAGGTCGTGCTTGTCCGGGGAGTGGGTGACGGCGATGGTCTCGTGGCCGGCGGCCTTGGCGAACTGGAGCGCCAGGTGGCCCAGGCCGCCGATGCCGAGCACGGCGATCCGGTCGCCGGGCTCGGGCTCGGCGGCGCGCAGGCCGCTCCAGGTGGTGTAGCCGGCGCAGAAGATCGGGGCGGCCTTCTCGTAGGACAGGCCGTCCGGGATCAGCACGGTGCCGGTGGCGGGGACCGCGATGTACTCGGCGTGCCCGCCCTGGACGGTGAATCCGGTCAGTCGCGCGTCGGGGCAGTTCACCGCCGCCTGCCCGGACAGCGGGAGGTTCTCCTTGCAGTAGGCGCAGCGGCCGCAGGTGGACTGGACCCAGGTGGTGCCGACCCGGTCGCCGACCCGGCGGGTGCGGACGCCTTCGCCGACTTCGACGACCTCGCCGACGACCTCGTGTCCGGGGGTGTTGGGGAACACGTCGCCGGCGGCGCCGCGGGTGGTCCAGATGTCGGTGAAGCAGATCCCGGTGGCGTGGACCTTGATCAGGACCTGGCCGGGTTCGGCCTTCGGGGTGGGGATGTCGTGCAGTTCCCAGGTGGCGTTGAGCGCGGGGATGACGGCGGCCTTCATGATCGATCGGTCCTCTCGGTCGGGCGGCCAACGGAAGTAACTAACTGGTTATGTACAACGTACGCCGACGGTTCCACCTCGTCAATAACTGGATAGTTACCTGGTCGGGTAGGGTGGCGGCATGCCACCGGACTCCGCTGCCACCAAGGCCCGCCTGCTGCAGGCCGCCTTCGAGGAATTCACCCAGTACGGCCTCGCGGGCGCCCGCGTGGACCGCATAGCCGAGAAGGCCGCCAGCAACAAGCGGCTGATCTACGTCTACTACGGCAACAAGGAGGAGCTCTTCGACGTCGTCCTCGCCCAGCACCTGGGCGTCCTCGCCGACGCGGTCCCCTTCACCGCGGACGACCTGGCCGGCTACGCCGGAGCGATGTTCGACCACCTCGTCCGGCAGCCCGAGATCCTCCGCCTGGCCGCCTGGCACCAGCTGGAGCGGCCCGGGGCCACCCCCGCCGAGACCGACGCCTACCGCCCCAAGGTCGAGGCCGTCGCCGACGCCCAGCGGCGCGGAACCGTCACCGCCGCCGTGGACGCCGTCGACCTGCTCGCCCTGGTCCTGGGCCAGGTGACCGCCTGGTTCACGGCCTCTCCGGCCCTGCGCGCCCTGGTGCCCGGCGACGCCTTCGCGCCCGCGCGCCTCGAACGCCACCGCGCGGCCCTGACCGCGGCCGTCCGGGCGCTCACCCGCCCCGAGCCCGAGCCCGGCGGCGAACCGGCCCGGTGATCCGGGCCCGGCGGGCGGGCGGGGTCAGTGGCCGTCGGCGGCGGCCGAGACGTGCTCCCAGTCGGCCCAGGTGCGCAGCCGCTGGGCGTAGGCGTCCTTGACCATGGGGTGGGGGGCGGCGCCGAACAGGACGCGCAGCGGGGGCCGTTCGGCGTCGACGATCTCCAGCAGGGCGAGGCCGGCGGCCTTCGGGTCGCCGTACTCCGTGCCGGCGGAGACGGCGGCCAGCGCGTCGCGGGCGGGCTGGTAGGCGTCGATGGGGGTGGCGTGCATGGCGGAGGAGCCACCCCAGTCGGTGCCGAAGCCGCCCGGTTCGACCAGGGTGGTCCTGATGCCGAAGGGGGCGACCTCCTGGGCGAGGGACTCGGTCATGCCCTCCAGTGCCCACTTGGAGGCGTTGTAGATGCCCAGGGAGGGGAAGGCGACGACGCCGCCGAGGGAGGAGATCTGCACGATGTGCCCGCTGCCCTGGGCGCGCAGCAGGGGCAGGGCGGCCTGGGTGACGTGCAGGGCGCCGAAGAAGTTGGTGTCCAGCTGGGTGCGGGCCTGCTGTTCGGTGACCTCCTCGACCATGCCGAACAGGCCGTAGCCGGCGTTGTTGACCACGACGTCCAGGCGGCCGAAGTGCTCGTGGGCCGCGGTGACCGCGCCGTGGACGGCGTGGCGGTCGGTGACGTCCAGGGGCAGGGCGAGGAGGGCGTCGCCGTGGGCCTCGGCGAGGTCCTTCAGGGTGTCGGTGTCGCGGGCGGTGGCGGCCACCTTGTCGCCGCGGGAGAGGGCGGCCTCGGTGAAGGAGCGGCCCAGGCCGCGGGACGCGCCGGTGATGAACCAGATCTTGCTCATGTCTGCCTTCTCGGATCGGTGGGGCCGGGGGCCGGCCCAGTAAGATGAACCGCGGTTCACGATCTATAGTGAATCAGAGTTCATGTTTGTGCAAGCGACCGCCCGACCAGCCCCGGAGAACGCCATGGCCTCGGCCCGACCCCTGCGCGCGGACGCCGCCCGCAACCGGAAGAAGATCCTCGACGCCGCCCGGGAGCAGATCGCCGCCCACGGGCCGGACGTCGGCATGGACGAGATCGCCGCCGCCGCCGGGGTCGCCGTCGGCACCCTCTACCGGCACTTCCCCGCCAAGACCGACCTCGTCGAGGCCGTCGTCGCCGACTGGCTCGACCGCCTCGCCGACAACCTGGAGAGCGCCGTGGCCCGGCTCGCCACCGGCTCCCGCGCACTGGAGGAGATCGCCGCCTTCCTGCGGCACTTCCTCGGCACCGCCGCCAACGACATGGCCGTCAAGGCCGCCGCCCGCGCGCTCGGCGCCGACCCCGAACCCGACGGCCCGCTGCAGCGCGTCACCACCGCGCTGAACACCCTCATCCGCACCGGGCAGGACGACGGCGACGTCCACCCCGACGTCACCCTCGCCGACTTCCACCTGCTCCTGGACGCCGCCCCCGCCCACCGCGACACCCGGGACAACGACCGCTGGCTCACCCTCGTCCTGCCCGGCCTCACCACCAACGGCCGCCCCGGGCCGACCGCCTGAACCCTCCCCACGACAGAACGGGAACACCGTGCGCACCATCGTCTTCGGCGCCACCGGCATGGTGGGCCAGGGCGTCCTGGACGCCTGCCTGCGCGACGACGGCGTCACCGACGTCCTCGTCGTCGGCCGCACCCCCACCGGCCGCACCCACCCCAAGCTCCACGAGATCCACCACGGCGACTTCACCGACCTCACCGCGATCCAGGAGCAACTCGCCGGGTACGACGCCTGCTTCTACTGCCTGGGCGTCTCCGCCGCCGGCCGGAGCGAGGCCGACTACCGCACCGTCTCCCACGACTACCCGCTGGCCGCCGCCCGCGCCCTGCTCACCGCCTCCCCCGACCTGGCGTTCTGCTACGTCTCCGGCGCCGGCACCGACCCCACCGGCAGGTCCCGCATGATGTGGGCCCGCGTCAAGGGCGAGACCGAGAACGCCCTGCTCGAACTCTCCCCGCGCGCCTACATGTTCCGCCCCGCGCTCATCACGCCGCTGCCCGGCACCACCTCCAAGACCCCCTGGTACACCCTCCTCTACCGGATCCTGGCCCCGCTGAACCCACTGCTGCGCCGCCTCGCCCCGCGCCACGTCACCAGCAGCACGCAACTCGGGCAGGCCATGATCCGCACCGCCCAGGACGGGCCGCCCGGCCGGGTCCTGGCCACGGGCGACATCAACGAAGCGGCCGCTGCCCGGCCCCAGTCGCCCTGACGCCGGAGCCGCGAAGGCACACTGCCGTCAGCAGATCACCCAGGTGCTCGGCCGGGGCATCCCGGCCCGGCGCCTTACGTGGGCGGCCGTTGAGTTTTCGAAGAACAGCCTCTTCAACTCCGGAGCGAGGACCGCGGGAACCCGATCCCCCTCCTCCTTCCGCCCCGTCTGCCCTGTCTTCCGTCGGCTCCGTCGGGAGGTGGCAGCCGGGCGGCCCGGCCGGGCATGCTGGGCGCATGCTGATCAGGGAAGCCACCGCAGAGGACTGGGTCGCCATCTGGCCGTTCTTCCATCGGATCGTCGCCGCGGGCGAGACCTTCACCTACCCGCTCGACCTCGGCCGGGAACAGGGCCGCGACTGGTGGCTGCTGTCCGCGCCGAACCGCACCGTGGTGGCGGTCGACGAGGCCGGCACGGTGCTGGGCACCGCGAAGATGAACACCAATCACATGGGCAACGGCTCGCACACCGCGAGCGCCAGCTACATGGTCGACCCGGCCCACTCCGGCCGCGGGGTGGGCCGGGCGCTGTGCGAGTACTCCCTGGACTGGGCCCGGGAGGCCGGCTACCGGGGCATGCAGTTCAACGCGGTGGTCGAGACCAACACCCCCGCGGTCCACCTCTACCGCTCGCTCGGCTTCACCGTCCTGGGCACCCTCCCGGAGGGCTTCCGGCACCCGGAGAAGGGCTACGTCGGCCTGCACATCATGCACCGCCCGCTGCCCTGACCGTCGCGGGAGCCGAGAACTGGGGGCTGGGGCTGGGGGCTTAGGGGCCGGGGGCGGAGTTGCGGGGGGGGCGGCGGGCGGCCGGGCAGCGGGCTCGGGCACGATCGGGGCATGCCGCCCCGTCTGCCCGCCCTGCTGTCCCGCCTGCGCCGCCGCGCCCCCGAACCGCCCCACGTCAGCCCGGTGCGCTTCCCGTGCCTGCTGGTCGACGAGGACGGCTGGCTCCTGCCCTGCGCGGACGACGCGGAACTCCAGCAGCTCACCGAACCCGGCTTCACCGACGAGATCGCGGCGGCCTACGACGCGGCGGCCCGCCCGCTGGAGGTGCACGTCATCGGACGGCGCGAGACGATCGCGCTCCGCCCGGTCGCAGAACCCCGCCCCGAGCAACTCGACGCCCACGTACGCGCCTACTTCCACCACTGGACCGACCGGGAGGCGCCCGGCGTCGTCCAGCCGGTCCCCCGCTACGTCGCGGCCGTCGCCCGAGCCGTGCGCGACACCCCGTCCCGCCGCCGCAGGCGCCCCTGACCGGAAACCCCCGTCCGCCCGGTGGGCCGGCGGGGTGTCACGGCCCCGCCGGCCCGTCCTGCGGGTGAGGCTCCACCGTACGGCCGGGCGGGGCGGTGCGGGCAGGGGCCGAACGTCCCGGGCGGCGGGAGGTCCGGGCCTTGCCCGGGGGCGGGGTCAGAGCAGCGGGCGGGGTCAGAGCAGCGGGCGGACGTGTTCGGCGAAGGTGTACGCCTCCTCCAGGTGGGGGTAGCCGGAGAGGACGAACTCGTCGACGCCCGCGTCGCGGTACTCGGCGAGGCGGGCGGCGACCTCGCGGTGGCTGCCGACCAGGGCGGTGCCGGCGCCGCCGCGGACCAGGCCGATGCCGGCCCAGAGGTTCGGGGCGATCCACAGGCGGTCGCGGCGGCCGCCGTGCAGGTCGAGCATCCGGCGCTGGCCGACGGACTCCAGGGCGCGCAGGCGCTGCTGCCCGGCGGCGATCGCGGCGTCGTCGAGTCCGGCGATCAGGTCCTGCGCGTCCTGGCGGGCGCGGGCGGCGGTGGCGCGGCTGAGCACGTGCACGCGCAGGCCGAAGCGCGGGGACCGGCCGCGGGCGGCGGCGAGCGCGCGGACCCGGGCGATCTTCTCGGCGACCTGTTCGACGGGTTCGCCCCAGGTCAGGTAGGTGTCGGCGTGCCGGGCGGCGACGTCGAGCGCGGGGTCGGAGGAGCCGCCGAAGTAGATCCGGGGCGCGGGTTCGGGCGGTTGGCGCAGGTGGCCGCCGTCGATCCGGTAGTGCGGGCCGGCGTGGTCGTACGGGGTGCCGCGCCAGGCGGTGCGGACGACGTCGAGGAACTCGCCGGCCCGGGCGTAGCGGGCGTCGTGGCCGAGCCGGTCGCCGTAGCCGCGCTGTTCGGCGTCGCTGCCGCCGGCCACCACGTTGAGCAGCAGCCGTCCGCCGGAGAGGCGTTGGAAGGTGGCGGCGGTCTGGGCGGCGAGCGCGGGTTCGACCAGGCCGGGGCGGAAGGCGACCAGGAACCTGAGCCGACGGGTGGCGGCGATCAGTGCGGCGGTGGTGATCCAGGCGTCCTCGCAGTGCGCGCCGGTCGGGGTGAGGACCGCGTCGTAGCCCAACTGGTCGGCGGCCTGGGCGAGTTGGGTGAGGTAGCCGAGGGTGGCGGGGCGGTCGGCGGCAGCGGGGGCGGTGGCGCCGCCGATGCCGGTGCCGTGGGCGGCGCCGCCCAGGTCGCGGGCGTCGCCGCCGGTGGGCAGGAACCAGTGGAAGGCGGTGGTGGCGGGCATGGCGGTGCGGCTCCTGTGCGGCGGAGGGGGACGTCGGCGCTGGGCTGGTTCAACCGGCCGGACAGAGCGCGCTGCTGACGCGCTGCAGGTCGACGGGCCGGTCGAGGTGCACCGCGCGCTCCGCTGCCCGCACCGTCGTCCACCTCCCGGATCCGTCCCGTCGCGGCCAAGCTAGGACGGCCCCGGGCGGGGTGTCAACGGCCTTGTGCGGCACCGGATCCGGCGGTTCGTTACCGCTGTGTGAACAGCGTTGTGCCGGGCCCGGGTGCGGGGTTACGGTGCGAGGACGGCGGCGCCCGGGTGGTGCCGCGAGAGGCGGACGGGGAGGTGACGGCGGTGCGGGCACTGGAGCGCGAGGTGTACCTCGACCGGCCGGTCGACCTGCTGCGGGTGAGCGCCGCGCTCTGTCCGGGCTGCCCGGTCGGCTGAGTCCGCCCCGCCCGCACCCCTTCCTCCGCTCCGCCCGCGACGACGCGTCCCGACGTCCCGGCGTCCCGATGCCCCGACGCGTCCGCCCGCGCCTCCTCCCCCGCACCCCGTGCACCCCGTGATCCCCGTGAACCTCCGGGGCCCTCGTGAACAGGAACCGGTCCGCCATGCCCGCATCCCCGGCAGCACTCGCCTCCCCCGTCTCCGCCGACCCCGCCGTCTCCGCTCCCCTGCTGCACCTGGCCGTCGCGCTGGACGGCGCCGGCTGGCATCCCGCCGCGTGGCGGGAGCCGGGGGCCCGGCCGGGGGAGCTGTTCACGGCCCGGTACTGGGCGGACCTGGCGGCGGAGGCGGAGCGCGGCCTGCTCGACCTGCTGACCTTCGAGGACGGGCTGAGCCTGCAGTCGGAGCACCCGTTCGAGCCGGACGCCCGGACCGACCGGGTGCGGGGGCGGTTGGACGCGGTGCTGGTGGCGGCCCGGATCGCGCCGCTGACCCGGCACATCGGGCTGGTGCCGACGGCGGTGGTGACGCACACCGAGCCGTTCCACCTGTCGAAGGCGGTGGCGACCCTGGACTTCGTCAGCGGGGGCCGGGCCGGGCTGCGGGTGAAGGTATCGGGGCGGGTCGACGAGGCCGGGCACTTCGGCCGCCGCGGGGCGCCCGCGCTGCGGGCGGACGACCTGGACTCCCCCGCCGCGGCGGCCGCCCTGGCGGCGGAGTTCGGCGAGGCCGAGGACTACGTGGAGGTGCTGCGCCGGCTGTGGGACAGCTGGGAGGACGACGCGGAGATCCGGGACGCGGCGACCGGCCGGTTCATCGACCGGGAGAAGCTGCACTACATCGACTTCACCGGGCCCCGGTTCTCGGTGCGCGGCCCGTCCATCACGCCCCGCCCGCCGCAGGGCCAGCCGCTGGTCGCGGCGCTCGCCCACCGGGCCGAGCCGTTCCGGCTGGCGGGCCGTTCCACCGACCTGGCCTTCGTGACACCGCACGACGCGGACGAGGCCCGGGCGGTCCTGGCCGAGATCCGGGCCGCCCAGCGGGAGGCCGGGCGGGCCGCGGAGACGGTGCACGTCTTCGCCGACCTGGCGGTGTTCCTGGCGGAGCGGCCGGGCGCGGCGGCCGAGCGGCTGGCCCGGCTGGACGAGGCGGCGGGCGCCGCGTACCGCAGCGACGCCCGGGTGTTCGCCGGGACGCCCGCCGAACTGGCCGATCTGCTGGAGGAGTTGGCGGAAGCGGGGCTGTCGGGTTTCCGGCTGCGGCCGGGGGTGCTGCCGGACGACCTGGAGCGGATCACCCGCGGCCTGGTGCCGGAGCTGCAGCGCCGGGGCCGGTTCCGCACCGCCTACGAGGCGTCCACCCTGCGCGGCCTGCTGGGCCTGCCGCGCCCCGCCAACCGCTACGCCGCCACCGCCATCACCGCCACCGCCACCGCCACCGCCACCGCCTGAACTCCGAAGGAACGCAACCGACATGGGCAACGAGAACAACGGCAGGCCGCTCAAGCGGATCCACCTGGCGGCGCACTTCCCGGGCGTGAACAACATCACGGTGTGGAGCGACCCGCAGGCGGGCAGCCAGATCGAGTTCAGCTCCTTCGCGCACCTGGCGCGGACCGCCGAGCGGGCCAAGTTCGACTTCCTCTTCCTGGCCGAGGGGCTGCGGCTGCGCGAGCAGAACGGCCTGATCTACGACCTGGACGTGGTCGGCCGCCCGGACACCTTCACCGTGCTGGCGGCGCTGGCGGCGGTCACCGACCGGCTCGGCCTGGCCGGCACGATCAACTCGACGTTCAACGAACCGTACGAAGTGGCACGGCAGTTCGCCTCGCTGGACCACCTCTCGGCGGGCCGCTCGGCGTGGAACGTGGTGACCTCCTGGGACGCGTTCACCGGGGAGAACTTCCGGCGCGGCGGCTTCCTGCGCGAGGAGGACCGGTACGCCCGGGCCCGGCAGTTCCTGGAGGCGTCCTGGCGGCTGTTCGACTCCTGGCGCGGGGACGAGGTGGTGGCCGATCCGGCGTCCGGGGTGTTCCTGGGCGATCCGGCGGCGGGTGAATTCTCCTACCGCAGCAGCGAGTTCGACATCGCGGGCCGGTTCGACGTGCCGCGCTCGCCGCAGGGGCGTCCGGTGATCTTCCAGGCGGGCGACTCCGAGCAGGGCCGCGAGTTCGCCGCCGCCTCGGCGGACGCGATCTTCTCCCGGCACGGCACGCTGGTCGCCGGGCAGGCGTTCTACGCGGACGTGAAGGGGCGGCTGGCCCGGTACGGGCGCCAGCCCGGGTCGTTGAAGATCCTGCCCGCGGTGACCTTCGTGCTGGGCGACAGCGACGCGGAGGCGCACGAGCGGGCGGCGCTGGTCCGCCGCCAGCAGGTGAGCGGGCAGACCGCGATCCGGCTGCTGGAGCAGGTCTGGAACCGGGACCTGTCGGACCTCGACCCGGAGGGGCCGCTGCCCGCGGTCGACCCGCTGGTCGGCGAGCACACGGTGGCCCGGGGGCGGGCCTCGGTCCGGATGAACCGGGACCCGCTGGCGGTGGCCCGCGAGTGGCGGGCGCTGGCCGAGGCGAAGAAGCTGTCCGTCCGGGACCTGCTGATCGAGGTGACCGGCCGGCAGTCCTTCATCGGCACCCCGGCGCGGGTCGCCGAGGAGATGAACCGCTTCGTCCAGGAGGACGCCAGCGACGGTTTCATCCTGGCCCCGCACCTGACCCCGGGCGGCCTGGACGGGTTCGCCGACACCGTGGTGCCGCTGCTCCAGGAGCGCGGCGTCTTCCGCACCGAGTACGAGGGCAGCACCCTGCGCGAGCACCTCGACCTGCCGCCCCTCACCAACAGCCCCGCGAAGGAAGCGATATGACGACAGCTCAGGAGTCCACCACTGCCGAGGAGTTCACCCGCGCGTGGGAGGAGTGGCACGCCGCGAGCCAGCGCGCGCTGGCCGACCCGCACGGCTTCCTCGCCGTCACCTCGCTGCACTGGCTGGACGGCGAGCCGACCCGCTTCCCGGACGCGCCGGGCGCCTGGTGGACCGGCCCGGACGGGGTGTGGGTCGAGCTGGCCGCGGACGAGGAACTGCTGCTGGACGGCGAGCCGGTGCGCGGCCGGTACGGCTTCGGCGTGCTGCCGGAGCGCTCCAGCCGGTACGCGGCGGCGGGCGAGGCGGTGGTCGAGGTCGCCAAGCGCGGCGGCCGCGACATCGTCCGGCCCCGGCACCCCGGCAACCCGCTGCTGCGCGGCTTCACCCGCACCCCGGCGTACCCGCCGGACCCGCGCTGGGCGGTGACCGGCCGCTACCTGCCGTTCGAGGCGCCGCGCCCGGTGACGGTCGGCGCGGCCGTCGAGGGCCTGCAGCACGTGTACGACGCGCCGGGCGAGATCGAGTTCACCCTGCCCGACGGCGGCGGCACCCACCGGCTGACCGCGTTCAACGGGCACCGGCCGGGCAGCCTCCAGGTGCTGTTCACCGACGCCACCTCGGGCGTCACCACGTACGCCGCCAACCGGGTGCTGAGCGTCCCGGCGCCGGACGGGCAGGGCCGGGTCACGGTCGACTTCAACCGGGCCACCAACCTGCCCTGCGCCTACACCGACCTGGCGACCTGCCCGCTGCCGCCCGCCGGGAACCGCCTCCCGGCGGCGGTCGAGGCCGGCGAGCGCATCCCGCTGGAGCGCGGCGGCCTGCCGTAGCGGGCACCCGGAAGCGGCGGCGGTCCGTCAGGGCCGGCGCCGCTCCGCCCGCCGCCCGGGCAGGGCCTGGACGATCAGGGCGAGCAGCCCGGTGGCGGCCAGGACGCACCACAGGCAGGCCCGGAACGCGGCGGGGACGGCGCCGGGGCCGGGGGTGTCGGCGAGCACGCGGTAGAAGACCAGGCCGATCAGGGCGACGCCGAGGGCGTTGCCGACCTGGAGGCCGGTGGTCAGCACGCCGCCGGCCGAGCCGGCGCTCGCGGCCGGGACGCGGGCCAGCACGGTGGCGGTCAGCGGGGCGAAGGACAGGCCCATGCCGGCGCCGTCCAGCAGCAGGCCGGGCAGCAGCCACCCCGGGCTCCGCCCGTCCCCGGCGACCGCCCACAGCTCCAGCAGCAGTCCGGCGGCGCGCAGCGCGCAGCCCGCGGTGATGGCGTGCCGGCCGATCCGGGCGGCGAGGTGGCGGGCGGTGGCGGAGGCGGCGACGTAGCCGGCGCCGAGCGCGCTGAAGACCAGGCCGGAGGCGATCGGCGTGAGGTGGCGGCCCTGCTGGAGGTAGAGCGCGAACACCAGGAAGTAGGAGGCCATCGAGGCCCAGAAGACGAGTTGGGCGGCGAGTCCGGCGGTGAAGGCGCGTTCGCGGAACAGCGCCAGGTCGACCGAGGGGGTGCCGCCGCGGCGGCGCAGGCGGCGCTGCTGGAGGGTGAACGCGGCGAGCAGCAGCGGGGCGGCGACCGGAAGCAGCCGGGTCCACAGCGGCCAGCCCTGCTCGCGGCCCTCGATCAGCGGCAGGCAGAGCGCGGTCAGTGCGGCGGTCGCCAGGGCGAGGCCGGTCAGGTCGAGGCGGGGGCGGCCGGGGGCCTTGGACTCGGGCAGCAGGCGGGCCGCGGCGGTCGCGGCGGCCAGGCCGATCGGCAGGTTGACCAGGAAGCAGGCCCGCCAGCCGAGGCCGAACAGGTCGGCGCGGATCAGCACGCCGCCGATCAGCTGGCCGAACACGGCGGCGATCCCGGACGCGGCGGCGTACCAGCCGACCGCCCGGGTCCGGGCCGGGCCCTGGTAGGAGGTGGTGATGATGCCGAGCACCTGGGGGGCCATCAGGGCGGCCGCGGCGCCCTGGAGCACCCGTCCGGCGATCAGCAGGTCCGCGGTGGGCGCGGCTCCGGCGGCGGCGGAGGCGGCGGTGAACAGGGCCATGCCGAGGGCGAGGATCCGGCGGCGGCCGTACAGGTCGCCCAGCCGGCCGCCGGTGATCAGTCCGACGCCGTAGGTCAGCGCGTAGGCGGCGACCATGAGTTGGATCTGGGCGTCGGTGGCGTGCAGGTCGCGTTGGACGGCGGGGACGGCGACGTTGACGATGAAGAAGTCGAGTCCGCCGAGGAAGACGCCGGTGAGGACGATCGGCAGGGTGGCGCGGTGCGGCCCGGGCGGCCCGGCGGCGGGCGGGGCGGCGGTGGGCACGGTGGTGCTGTCGGTCATGGGAGGGCGGGCTCCTGGGGAGGCGACGGGAGGGCCGCGCCGCTCCGCCCCCGGGCTGCGGGGGCGGGGCGCGGTACGGGCTCCACTCTTCCCGGGGCCGCCGGGTGCCTCAACTACCTGCCAGGTAGGCGGCGGTGCGGTCGTCGGCGGGGAAGAAGCTCTCGATGATCAATTCGGCCATGGTCAGGTCGCGGGCGGTGCCGAACGTGGCGATCGTCCCGATGAAGGACAACTCCCGGTCGCCGTACCGCAGTTCGAGCGGGATCATGATCTCGTCCGGTCCGGGCACGTGCAGTTCGGGCACCGGCTGGTCGCACGGGTAGCCGAGCAGTTCCTCGTGCAGCGGGCGGAGGCGTTCGTCGAGGGCGGCGCGGCGGGCCAGGCCGGTGAGCAGTTTGGCGCGCCACTGGCCGAGGTTGACGATCCGGGGGGCCATCCCGTCGGGGTGCAGGACCAGGCGCAGCACGTTCGCCGGGGGTGCCAGCAGGTGCGGGGCGACGCCCGCGGTGAACAGCCGGTCGAAGGGTTCGTTGGAGGCGACGATGGTGCGTCGGCCGTCCAGCACCAGCGCCGGGTAGGGCCGGTGGCCGTGCAGCACCCGCCGGACCGCGTCCAGGACGGGCCGCATCGCCGGGTCGTCGAGTGCCTTCTCCTGGAAGACGGGGGCGTAGCCGGCGGCCAGCAGCAGCGTGTTGCGGTCCCGCAGCGGTACGTCCAGGTGTTCGGCGAGCCGCAGCAGCATCTCGCGGCTGGGCTGCGAGCGCCCGGTCTCCACGAAGCCGACGTGCCGGGCCGAGACGCCCGCCAGGTTGGCGAGTTCCAGCTGGCTGATCCCGCGCCGTCGCCGCCACTGCGCCAGCAGCTGCCCCACCTGCGCCCGTTCGACCGCGTCCACCGTCATCGGCGTCCCCCTTCCGTCCGGCCCCAATCTACGCCGGGCCCGCCCGACCTCGGCCGGGCGGGCCCTACAGCACTGGTGCGATGTCGCGGTGGACGGCTCAGATGTCGCGGAAGACCTCGATCTGCGCGCCGACCGAGTTGAGGCGGGCGGCCAGGTCCTCGTAGCCGCGGTTGATCACGTAGACGTTGCGCAGGATCGAGGTGCCCTCGGCGGCCAGCATGGCCAGCAGCAGGACCATCGCGGGGCGCAGCGCGGGCGGGCACATCATCTCGGCGGCGCGCCAGCGGGTGGGGCCCTCGACCAGGACCCGGTGCGGGTCCATGAGCTGGACGTTGGCGCCGACCCGGCCGAGTTCGGTGAGGTAGACCGAGCGGTTCTCGTACACCCAGTCGTGGACCAGGGTGGAGCCGTGCGCGCAGGCGGCGATCGCGGCGAAGAACGGCAGGTTGTCGATGTTGATGCCGGGGAACGGCATCGGGTGGATCTTGTCGATCGGGGCGACCAGCTTGGAGGGGCGCACCGTCAGGTCGGTGAGCCGGGTGCGGCCGTTGGCGGCGGGGTACTCGGGGCCGCGCTCGCAGTCCAGGCCCATCTCCTCGAGGACGGCGAGCTCGATCTCCAGGAACTCGATCGGGACCCGGCTGACGGTCAGTTCGGAGTTGGTGACGACGGCGGCGGTGAGCAGGCTCATCGCCTCCACCGGGTCCTCGGAGGGGGCGTAGTCGACGTCGGTGTCGATGACGGCCTTGCCGTGCACGGTGAGGGTGGTGGTGCCGATGCCCTCGACCTCGACGCCGAGCAGTTCCAGGAAGAAGCACAGGTCCTGGACCATGTAGTTGGCACTGGCGTTGCGGATGACGGTGGTGCCGGGGTGGCGGGCGGCGGCGAGCAGCACGTTCTCGGTGACGGTGTCGCCGCGCTCGGTCAGCACGATGGGGCGCTGCGGGGAGACGGTGCGGTCGACGCTGGCGCGGTAGCTGCCGGTGGTGGCGCTGACGTGCAGGCCGAACTGGCGCAGTGCGGACAGGTGCGGCTGGACGGTGCGGGTGCCGAGGTCGCAGCCGCCCGCGTAGGGGATCTCGAAGCGGTCGGCGCGGTGCAGCAGCGGGCCGAGGAACATCAGGATGCTGCGGGTGCGGCGGGCGGCGTCCTCGTCCATGCCGGAGAGGTCGAGCTGCGCGGGCGGGGTGATCTCCAGGTCGACGCCGCCGTTGGTCCAGCGGTGGCGCACGCCGATGCTGGCGAGGACCTCCAGCAGCCGGTAGACCTCCTCGATCCGGGCGGCGCGGCGCAGGGTGGTGCGGCCGGTGGTGAGCAGCGAGGCGGCGAGCAGGGCGACGCAGGCGTTCTTGCTGGTGCGGACCTCGATGCTGCCGGAGAGGGTGCGGCCGCCGACCACCCGCAGGTTCATCGGGCCGGCCACGCCGAGCGAGACGATCTCGCTGTCCAGGGCCTCGCCGATCCGGGCGACCAGGTCCAGGCCGATGTTCTGGCCGCCGGACTCGATCCGGGCCACCGCGCTCTGGGTGGTGCCGAGGGCCGCGGCGAGCTGGGTCTGGGTCCAGCCCTTGTGGGTGCGGGCGGCGCGGACGAGCTTGCCGATGCGGGAGAGGTAGTCTTCGGTCACTGCGCGAACATATCTCACCTGTGCGATGCAATGCATCTTTGCTGGTTGCGCGGCGCGTTCCTGGCGGTTGATCCCGGGTCAGCCGGCGCCCGTTGCGGCCGGGCCCGCCGCCGAACCGCTTCACGGGCCGGGCGCGGGCGTGCCAGGATGCGGACCCCGACGAGGCCGGTCGGGGACGGGGAGGGGTGCGGCGGTGCGTGCGGACGGTCGGCGGGAGCCGGAGGGGGAGGTCCCGCGGCTGGTGGCGGCGGCCCGGGCCGGGGACGCGGCAGCGCCGGAACGGCTGCCGGGCGGGCACCTGTCGCCGGTGCACCACCTGATCGCCCGGGCGGTCGGCCCGGACGAGGCCGGCGACCTGACCCAGGAGACCGTGCTGCGGGCGGTGCGCGGCCTGCCCGAACTGCGCGAGCCCGAACGTTTCAGGTCCTGGCTGGTGGCGATCGCCTACCGCCGGGCGCAGGAGCACGGCCGCCACCGGGTGCTCGAACTTCCGCACCGCTTCGAGGCGTTGGACGCTCCCGGCCCGGCCGGCGACTTCGCCGAGCGGGGCGTCGCCGAGCGGGGCGTCGCCGAGCCGGCGCTGTCCGCCCAGCGCCGGGAACTCGTGCGCGCCACCGCCTGCCAGACGCGGCGGCCGTGCTCACCGCCGACGCCGCCCTCGACAACGGCCGGGGCGTCCAGCGCGGGGCGAACTCCCGCGCCAGCGGCAACAGGTGGGACGGCACGCCGGTCGACCTGTTCCAGGGCACCGAGCCGTCCGCCGCCCAGGGCCCGCGCCCGGCCGACGGCGGCCTGCCGCGCAGCGCCTTCCTGCTGCCCCGGACGGCGGCCGGGGCGACCATGACCGAACAGCACCCGGGCTGAGCCCCCGCCCGCTACCCCCTCCGCACCCGCCGGGCCCGCAGGTACTCGCGGCCCAGCAGCCGCAGCAGCGCGGGCTTGGCGGGGCTCGCCGGGCGGCGCAGCAGCGCGCCGGGGTCGGCCCGGGCGGCGGTGGCGGTGAGCCGCTCGACGCCGACCAGGCAGCGGACCATCGGCCGGTGCGCGGGCGCCACCAGCCCGGCGAGGGTCCGGCCGGCGGCGCGGTCCCGGTCGGCCCGGTCCAGCAGCGCCCCGAGCAGGGCCTGCACCGCCGGGGTGGCCTCGCCCCGTTCCAGGTCGGCGCGGGTGACGCCGTGCTCGGCCAGGGTCTGCCGGGGCAGGGTGAGGCGGCCGTCGGCGAGGTCCTCGGCGAGGTCGTTGACGAAGTCGAGCCGCTGGCAGGAGTCGATGAAGGTCCGGCAGGCCGCCAGGTAGGCGCGCTGGTCGCCGTCCGGGCCGAGCAGGGCGGCGACGACCATGAAGCCCGGCAGCGAGTACCCGTCCAGGTAGTCCTGGTAGTCGGCCTCGGTGGCGAAGCCCGCGAAGTCCAGGTCGGCGTCCGCGGCGGCCAGGAAGTCCAGCACCCGCCCGCGCAGCACCGGCCGGGCCTCGACGCTGTTCAGCAGCGGCCGCAGGTCCGGCCGGTCGGTGCGGCCGTCCCGGAGCGCCGCGGCGACCTCCGCGCGCCAGCGGTCGGCCGCGGCCCGGCGGGTGGCGGGTGGCCCGCTGTCCAGCAGGTCGTCGGTGCGGTGCATGAACGCGGTCGCGGCGATCACGTGCGGCAGCGTCGCGGGCGGCAGCAGCAGCCCGGCGGCCAGCGCGACCTCCCGCTTGTACGCCGCCACTTCCGCCCGCTGCCGCCCGTACGCCTCCCGCAGCGCGGGCTCCCGCACCCCCGCCGCGTCCAGCGCCCGCTCCCAGCCGCCCACCCGTCCCCGCCCTTCCGCCGTTCCCGCCCCTGTTCCCGTTCCTGACCGGCCATCCTGCCAGTACCCGGGCCTGCCCGGCCGGGGTGGTTCAGCCGGGCAGGCCCGGGACGACCAGGCCGGATTCGTAGGCGAGGACCACGGCGTGGGTGCGGTTCTGGGCGCCGAGCTTGGTCAGGACGTTGCCGACGTGGGTCTTGACGGTCTCGGTGCTGACGGTGAGCGCGTGCGCGATGTCGGGGTTGGAGCGCCCGGTGGCCATCAACCGGAGCACGGCCTCCTCACGGGGCGTCAGGCCCGCGTCCGGCAGGGCCCGCCCGGAGTCCAGCGGGCGGGCGGTGACCATCCGGCGCAGGTCGGCCGGGAAGAGGATCTCCTCGCCCGCGGCGACGGTCCGCACCGCCCGGGCGATCCGGTCCACCGGCAGGCGCTTGAGGACGAACCCGCTGGCCCCGGCCCCGAGCGCGGCGGTGACGTGGCCGTCGTTCTCGAACGTGGTGATCACCATGACCCTGGGCGGCTCCGGCACCTCGGCGAGGATCCGCCGGGTGGCCGCGATGCCGTCGCAGCGCGGCATCCGCACGTCCATCAGCACCACGTCCGGCCGCAGCAGCCGGGCCTGTTCGACCGCCTCCAGGCCGTCGACGGCCTCGCCGACCACGGTGATCCCGGGCTGCGCGGCGAGCAGGACCCGCAGGCCGCTGCGGGTCACCGGGTCGTCGTCGGCGATCAGCAACGTGACGGCGGGCGCCACCGCCACCGCCACCGCGCTCACGCGGGCGTCCGGAGCGGAAGGCTCGCCACTCATGCGGGCGTCCCGAGCGGAAGGCGCACCGCTCACGCCGACGCCCGGAGCGGGAGACGGGCCGCCAGGACCCAGTGGCCGTCGCCGTCCGGGCCGGCCCGGAACTCGCCGTTCAGCAGGCTCACCCGTTCGGCCAGGCCGGCCAGCCCGTGGCCGGAGGCCGGGAAGGCGGGCCGCCGGCCGCGGCCGGTCGGGTTGGCCACGGCCAGCTCCAGCCACCCGGCGGGGGCGAGCAGCGCGGTGACCCGGACCGGGCCGTCCGCGCCGTGCCGCAGCGCGTTGGTCACGCCCTCCTGGAGGATCCGGTAGGCCGCCCGGGCCACCGCGCCCGGCACCCGGTCCAGGCCGTCGGAGAGGTCGGTCCGCACCTCGGTGCCCGCGTGCCGCAGCCGCTCCAGCAGTTCGGGCAGGTCGGCCAGGGTCCGGACCGGGGCGGTGCCGGCCTGTTCCTCGCGCAGCACGCCCAGTACGTGGTCGAGGTCCGCCAGGGCGGCCCGGGTGGACTCCTCGATGCTGCGCAGCGCGGCCCGGGCGGCCGCCGGGTCGCCGGTGAGGACCTCGCCCGCGACCGCCGCCTGGATGGTGGCCGCCGTCAGGGTGTGCCCGATCGAGTCGTGCAACTCCTGGGCCAGCCGGTTGCGTTCGGCCAGCTGCCGTTCCCGGGCGGCGGCCAGCGCGAGCCGCTCGGCCGGGGAGGGGCCCAGCAGCCGGGGGGCGAGCCGGCGCAGCGTGCCCGAGACCGCGGCGCACACCAGCGCGGCCAGCAGCACGCACACCAGGGACGCGGCCCAGCTCCCCCAGCCGTCGCCGGAGCGCACCGTCCGGCCGGACAGCGACAGTTCCAGTTCGCCGCCGAGCCACCGCCCGGGCAGGGCGAGCGCCGCCAGCAGCAGCAGGTTGACCGTCAGGGTGGCGGCCCAGCCCAGCGCGGCGTGCAGCAGCAGCCACAGCGGGGTCCGCCGCCGGTCCGCGCCGAACGCCCCGGACGGCGGCGGCAGCGGGACGTCCAGCAGGCGGCGGGCCCCCGCCACCAGCGCCCGCCGGGTGGAGCGGGCCGTCCCGGCCAGCGCCACCAGCGCCGCCCACCCCGCCAGCACCAGCCCGGCCCGCGCCCCGTACGGGCCGGAGCCCCACGCCAGCGCGGGCAGCGCCGCGACCGGCAGCAGCAGGGCGCTGGCCGCCGCGCCGAGGAACGCGAACAGCGTGCCGGTGTAGGTGGAGCCGCGCAGCAACGGCCCGATCGCCCAGGTCATGCAGCAAGTATGGCGTCCGGGCCGGGCCGTCCCCTCCCCCGATCGGGGGAGCCCGGGTTCCCTCCCGGCCGGGAGGTGCGAGGTGGGCGCGGTGCCCCAGGATCGGTCCGGTCCGGAAGTGCCGGACGCCGTACGGAAGGACCGCCGATGCCCGCCCCGGGAACGACCCCCGAGCACCCCGCAGCAGCCCCCGCAGCAGCCCCCGCAGCCCCCAACTCCCCGGCGACGGCTGCCGTGCTGCTGGGCGCCCTCGGCCTGTTCACCTCGTTCGCCCTGGTCGGCGGCCCGGTCGGCCTGGCCGGCCTGGTCACCGCCGGATTCGCCCTGCGCACCGCCCGCCGCACCGGCACCGGCCGGGGCCGCGCGGTGGCCGGCCTGCTGCTCTCGCTGGCCGCGGTGGCGCTGTCCGTGCTGGCCGCCGTCCTGCTGGCCTGGTACGCGAACCACACCCAGCAGTGCTACCGGCCCGACGGCCTCCACCAGTACGTCGAGTGCGTCCGCCGCAGCCTGTCCGACCGCTGACGACCCGTCAACCGCCTGCCCGCCAGCCGCCGCCCGCCCGCCCGTCAGTCGTCGGCCAGCGCGGCGTCGACCGCGGCCCGGGCGTGCAGGGCGGTGGTGGGGAAGAGCGGGACGGGGCTGTCGGCGGGGCCGACCAGCAGTTCGATCTCGGTGCAGCCGAGGACGACGCCCTCGGCGCCCCGGGCGACCAGCCCGGCGATCACCTTCCGGTAGGCGGCCCGGGACTCGTCCCGGACGACGCCCAGGCACAGCTCCTGGTAGATCACCCGGTGCACCAGCTCCCGGCCCGGCGCGTCCGGTACGAGCACCTCCAGCCCGTGCCCGGCCAGGCGGCCCCGGTAGAAGTCCTGCTCCATGGTGAACGCGGTGCCCAGCAGTCCGACCCGCCGCAGCCCGGCCGCCCGGACCGCGGCGGCGGTGGTGTCGGCCAGGTGCAGCAGCGGCACGTCGACCGCCGCGGCGACCTGGTCGGCGACCTTGTGCATGGTGTTGGTGCAGATCAGCAGCAGGTCGGCCCCGGCCGCCGCCAGCGCCCGGGCCGCCCCCGCCAGCACCTCCCCGGCCTCCGCCCAGCGCCCGGCCGCCTGCAGCCGCTCGATCTCGGCGAAGTCCACCGAGTACAGCACGCACTTCGCCGAGTGCAGCCCGCCGAGCCGCTCCCGCGTCAACTCGTTGAGCAGCCGGTAGTACTGGGCGGTCGACTCCCAGCTCATGCCGCCGATCAGTCCGATGGTCCTCATCGCGCCAGTCTGCCACCCGGCCGCGGGCCGTCCGCCGCCGAGTTCGGCCTGCGGGCCGTCAGCCGTCGAGTTCGGCCCGCAGGGCGAGGACGCGGGTGAGAGCGGAGGGGTAGGGGAGGGTGCGGGCGAGGTGGTCGGCCCGGACGAGGGCGGTGCGGGCGGTGCGGGCGGCCGCGGGGTCGGCGAGGCGGGCCGCGGCGGTGGCGTGCGCGATCAGGGCCTCGGTCTCGGCGAGGCGTTCGCCGCTGGCGTGGGCGCGGGCGGCCTCGGCGGCGGCGATCCGGGCGGCCTCGGCCGGGCGGCCGGCCGCGAGGTGGGCGTAGGCGGCGAGTTCGGGGGCCCGGACGGCGGCGTCGGCGCCGAGGACGGCCAGCGCGCCGGCGGGGTCGTCACCGCGCAGGGCGAACAGGGCGCGGGCGCGCCGCACTTCGTGGTGGGCCTGTTCGTCGCCGGGGGTGCCGGCCCGCTCGAGGAGGGCGGCGGCGCGCTCCCGGTCGCCGGTGCGCAGCCGGACGCGGGCGAGGACGGCCAGGGCGTAGGGCAGCGACCAGGCGTCGTCCCAGTCGGCGGCGGTGACGGCGGCTTCGGCGTACTGGGCGGCGGTGTCGTTCTCCTCCAGCAGGAGGTGGAGTTCGGCGAGGTTGAGCTGTTCGAAGGCGGCGGCGACCGGGTCGCCGGACTGCCGGGCGTGGTCGAGGGCCTGGCGGCCGAAGCGGACGGCGTCGTGCAGGCGGCCGTGCCGGCGGGCGTTCTCGCGCAGGGTGGAGAGCACGGAGCCGAGCAGCACCGGGTCGCCGTACGCCTGGGCGGGGGCGAGGGCGAGGTCGCCGGCCCGGCGGGCTTCGCCGAAGCGGCCGGCCAAGCCGAGGGTGATGGCCTGCATGGCGTGCGAACGGGCTTGCAGGAGCCGGCCGTTCGGTCCGGTGACGAGTTCGGCGGGGTGCTGGGCGCGGCGGGCGGCCAGGTACGCGTCCTGGTAGTGGCCCTGGGTCTTGTCGAGGTTGGAGCGGGCGAGGTGGTGCAGGGCACGGGCCTCGGGGCCGGTGCGCTCCTGCGGCGGGTGGGCGGCCAGGACGGTGAGCGCCTCGTCGAGTTCCCCGGCCCGGAACAGGGCTTCGGCGAGGTGGGCGGCGGTGGCGACGGTGTCGTCGTGGTCGCCGCGGGCCCGGAACTCGGCGAGTGCGGTGCGCAGGACGGCGGCGGCGCGGCCGGGTTCGCCCATCCGGCGCAGGACCTGGCTGTGGGCGAGGCGGGCGCGGGCGGCGTCGACGTCGAGGCGGGCGACCAGGTCGCGGTAGTAGCGGTCGGCGGTGTCGTTGGCGTAGAGCGCGGCGGCGCGTTCGGCGGCGCGGCGCAGGTACTCGGCGGCGCGCGGGTCGTCGGCGCGGGTGAAGTGGGAGGCGAGGGCGTCGACGGCGTCGGGGCGGCGGCGCTGGACGGCCTGGGCGTAGGAGGCGTGGAGTTGGCGGCGGCGGACGGCGGAGAGGCCGTCGTAGCAGGTGAGCCGGACCAGGGGGTGGCGGAAGGCGAGTCCGGGCTCGGCGCGGCCGGCGATGACGACCCGGCGTTCCTCGATGAGGGCGGCGGCGATGGCGTGTTCGACGGCGTCGGCGGCGGCGGCGCCGGTGACGGGCGGGTGCAGGCCGTGTTCGGCGACGTCGAGGAGTTCGGCGAGGGCGGCTTCGCCGCCGGCGACGGAGAGCGCCTCGACGAAGCGGCGGGCGTGCGGGTCGAGCCGGACGAGGCGTTCGCCGACCAGGTCGCGGACGCCGGCGGGGGGCTGGCCGGGGGCGTCGCGGTCGCCGCCGCGGGCGAGTTCGAGGGCGAACAGCGGGTTTCCGAGCGAGAGTTCCCACACGTCGGGGCGGGGGGCGCGGCCGGTGGCGTCGCGGACGGCGGCCAGCACGGCGGCCTCGTCGAGCCGTCCGAGTTCCTCGCGGACGGCGAGTTGCCGGCGGAGCAGGGCGGCGACGGCGCGGCGGCGGGCGTCGCCGTCGGGGAGTTCCTCCTCGCGGTAGGTGGCGAGGAAGCGCAGCGGGGTGCGGCGGTCGTGGGCGCGCCGGGCGAGGTGGCCGAGGAGCTGGTAGGAGCCGGTGTCGGCGGCGTGCAGGTCGTCGAGGACGACCAGGACGGGGCGGGTGGCGGCGAGGTCGCCGAGCAGGGCGGCGCCGGCCCGGAACAGGCGGTCGCGTTCCTCCTCGGGGCTGCGGGCGGTGCTGGTGGGCACCTGGCCCAACGAGGGCAGGAAGGCGGCGAGTTCGGGGTACTCGGCGCCGACCCTGGCGCGTTCGGCGGGGTCGTGCTCGGCGAGCCAGCCGTCGAGGGCGGCGGCGAAGGCGCCGTAGGGGGTGTGGTCCTCGGCGTCCTGGCCGCTGCCCCACAGGACGGCGGCGCCGTCGGCGGCGGCGCGGCGGGCGGCTTCGGCGGCGAGGCGGGTCTTGCCGATGCCGGCTTCGCCGGTGAGCAGCCGGACGGGGGGCCCGGCGGAGGCCAGCAGGCGGTCCAACTCCCGTTCCCGGCCGTGCAGTCGGGCGCTGGCGGCGGTGCGCAGCCGGGCCGGGAGGGCGGTGGCGGCGGGTGCGGGGGCGGGGGTGGCGGCGAGGGCGGCGCGGTGCAGGCGTTCGGTCTCGGGGCCGGGGCGGATGCCGAGTTCGGCGTCGAGGGCTTCGCGGCACTGGTGGTACTGGCGCAGGGCGCGGCGGCGCTGTCCCTGGCGCAGGCAGGCGTCGATGAGCAGGCGGTGGGCGAGTTCCTCGGCGGGGCTGGTGGCGAGGACCCGTTCGGCGCAGGCGGCGGCGTCCTCGGGGCGGTCCTGGTCGAGGTGGGCGGCGGCGAGCCGCAGCAGGAGGTGTTCGCGCAGCCGGTCGAGCCGGGTGCGGCGGGCTGCGGCCCAGTGCGCGTAGCGGTCCTCGGGGAGCAGTTCGCCGGTGAACTGGCGTATCGCGTCGGCGAGTCGCTCGGCCCGGCCGTCGGCGAGGGCGTCCTCGGCGGCCTGTTCGGCGTGGTCGGCGTCGATCCAGACGGCGGCGGGGTCGAGCAGCAGGAGTCCGCCGTCGGCCTTGAGGTAGGACGAGGCGGCGCGGGGGGCGAGTTCGGGTTCGAGGGCGTGCCGGGCGGCGTGCAGGGCGACCCGGAGGCTGCCCGCGGCGGCGGCGGGGTCGGCGTCGGGCCAGCAGGTCTCCATGGCCTGTTCGCGGTGCAGCCGGTGGCCGGGGGTGACGGCGAGCAGTTTGACCAGGGCGCGGGCGCCGGGGCGCGGCCAGCGTTCGGCCAGTGGCGGCCCGGCGTCGCGTTCGGCCCGGAATCCCTCGAAGAGGTAGAGGCGCAGCACGGGTGGCGCGGTGTCCGTCCGGTGTGTCTCTCGTGCGCCCATAAGGCCGGCAACAGTACACGAACAAGCCTGGCACCCCGCAGGCGGGAGCCTGCGGGGTACCGGCCCTTTACCCGCCCGGACCGTTCTGCGGAGGTCCGGTGAAGGGGTTCAGGAGAGCTTGAACGTCGTCATCTGGTGAATGCCGTTGTCGATCGACAGCACCCCGCCGCCGAGCAGCTCGGCCGCCCGGTTGACGCCGAGGGCGTCGAAGTTGAGCGAGATCATCTCCTCCTTGCCGTCGCCGTCCAGGTCGACCGCGAGGTAGTTGCGGCCACCGCGGGCGTTGCCGAGTCCGGTCGCGGAGTGGAAGACGTTCCCGTCACCGAGGAAGGCCGGGTCGTAGGCGGCGACGCCGCCCTCGACACCGCCCACGACCAGCTTCCTGCCGTCCGGGCCGGTGATGAACTGAGCGGTGCGCAGCGGAGCGGCGACGGAGGTCCACCGGTCGTCGCCGCCCGCCAGGAACTGGCGCAGGGTTCCGAAGCTGATCAGGTTGAGGCCGTCGGCGGCGTCGCCGGTGAAGAAGTTGCCGTGCGACCAGGGGCTGCCGGAGGCGAACTGGTGGAGCAGCTCGCCGGTGCGGCCGTCGCGGATCTCCACGACGACGGCCGGGGTGGCGGCGGCGTCGCTGCCGTTGGCCGACGGGTCGATCCGGGCGATCCAGGTGTGCACGACGGCGTGGCCGTCGGCGTACGGGATCTGGGGCGAGGCGAAGACGCCGTGGTCCAGCAGTGCGCCGTACAGCTTGTGCCCGGCGGCCTGGGCCGGTGCGGTCGGGTTCGCCTGCCAGAGCAGGGTGCCCTTGGCGGCGTCCAGCGCGACGCCGTTCTGCACGGCGTCGGTGCGCTGGATGGCGTTGGTGCTGGAGTACTGGACGTGCACCCGCCCCTCGGTGACCACCGCGTCGGAGAAGACCACGTCGCCGGAGCCGGCCGGGGCGGCGTACGTCCACAGCGGGGTGCCGTCGCCCTTGTAGGCGCGCAGCGCGTCGGTCGGGACGAGGATCTCCTGCTTGCCGTCGCCGTCCAGGTCGGCCAGCGTGACCGAGCGGACGTACTTCCCGCCGCCGTCGATGGTGGCGAGCACCTGGCCGGTGCGACCGTCGAGCACGACGGTGGCGGTGTCGGCGGCGACCACGACCTCGGGCTTGCCGTCGCCGTTGACGTCGCCGGTGGTGACGGCGTGGGTCTCGCCGGGGACGGTGGCCTGCCACAGCTGCTTCGGGGTGCCGGTGAGCAGCGAGGGGCCGGAGTAGGCCCAGACGCCGTCGGAGTTGCCGCCGGCGACGACGTCGGGCCTGCCGTCGCCGTCGAGGTCGGTGGTGGCGGCGTAGTTGAGGTCGCCCCGCAGCGGGGTGAGGCTCTTCTGCTTGCCGTTGCCGAGGTTGTAGGTGCGGATGTTCTGCTGCTGGTCGACGGTGCGCACCACGCCGCCGTCGACCTGGTGGAGGCGGGGCGAGGCGGTGGCGCCCGTAGTCTCCCAGCGGACCTTGCCGTTGCCGCCGTTGTAGACGGTGACCTTGCCGTAGCGCAGGCTGGAGACGTTGGCGGCCTTGTCCACGTCGGTGCCGTCCTGGGCACTGGCGACCAGGGCGCCGTCGGCGACGTCGAGCTGCCAGGTGCTGGGGCCGTTCCCGCTGGCGGTGGGCTTGGTGGTGGCGCTCCAGTTGACGGTGGAGCCGTCGCCGTCCAGCACCCGGACGGTGCTGGAGTCGATGTAGAAGCCCGCGTCGAAGGTGTCCTCGGCCACGGCGTACTCGTCGCCCGCGTTCTTGCCGAGGTCGCCGGTGGTGAAGGCGGTGGGCAGCACGTTGAGCCGGGTGTCGAGCACCGTGCGGGCGCCGTCGGCGAGGCCGTAGGAGACCACCGAGTACCCGAACTTCTGGGTGTAGTCCGGCTGTTCGATGGCGACCAGGCGCTGGCGCCCGGCGTCCAGCCGCAGGCGGCGGCCGTACAGGTCGCCCTCGCTCCGCCAGCCGACGGTGCCGTCGGCGGTGTCGAGCATCAGAGTGGTGCCGCGGGCGGGGGTGGTGGCGGTCATCCGGCGGTCGAAGGAGACCGCGACCTTGCCGCCGCCGAGGTCGACCAGGTCGCCCCAGGCCGAGACCCCGGCCTCGCCGGTGTCGTACGTCCAGGTCTTGGCGGGGGTGAGCTTGCCGTCGGCGTGGCCGAACCGGATGCCGGTGAGGGTGGCGGTGGCGGTCTTGGCGGCGCTGGTGTTCTGGCGCGGGGCGTCGGAGACCAGCAGGGTGCCGTCGACGACCCTGACGATGGTGCTGGAGGCGTACAGCTTGGTCCACAGGGTCTTGCCGGTGGAGCCGTCCAGCACGGTGACGAAGGTGCCGTAGGTGAGGGTCGAGCCGTCGGCCGGGTAGAACGGCCGGTACGGGTTCTCGCCGACGTTGGCGGCGATCACCAGGTCGGGCACGCCGTCCCCGGTGAGGTCGGCGGTGTCGTAGCCCTGGGGCGCGTCCGAGCTGAACGGGCTGAACATGTCGTACGCCACCGGGATGCGCACCGGGTAGGGCTCGGTGTCCCACGGGCGCAGCGGCTTGAGCTGCCAGTCGGCGTACAGCGAGGCGTTGGTGCGGGCCCAGGCGGTGGAGCCGTCGGCCTTGTGCAGCTGGACGTTGCCGAGGCTGTGCACGGTGAAGTAGCTGCCGTCCTGCCCGGCGGGCACGGTGGCGGCGATGCCGCGCACGCCCTCCAGGGCGGAGGTGGCGGTGAAGGTGACGGGCGCGTGGGCGTCCAGGTGGCTGCCGCTTCCGGTGTCGCCCTGGGCCGGGTCGGTGGTGGCCTCGGAGCTGTCGGTGGCGGCGGCCTGCGGGTAGGCGTCGGCGTTGATCCGGGCGTTGAGGTCCTGGGCCTGCCGGTCGGTGATGCGCAGCACACCGTCGGTGCCGGAGGTGGAGTCGGCGGCCAGCGCGTACGGGGCGGCGGTCAGGGCCAGGCCCGCGGCGACCAGGCCGGAGGCGAGCCGGAGGGCTCTGCGGTGGGTGGTCATCACTTGGCTCCCTGGGTGAAGCGGATCGCCGAGCCGTTGGTCAGGACGGCCTGGTCGAAGGAGTACTGGAGGGCGTCGGTCCCGGCCTGGTTCTCCAGGCCGACGGTGGCGCCGGACCCGCCCCCGGGCACGTTCTGGTACTGGAAGGTGATGGCGCCGGTGGCCTCGTCGAACAGCACCTCGAAGCTGACCCGCTTCGCACTGTCGGCGACCAGCGGGACGTTGTCCCAGACCACGGCGAAGGTGCGCCTGCCCGCGGTGCCGGTGGTGGCGGTGGTGACGGTGGCCTTCTTGTCGAGCGTCAGGTCGTCCCAGAACGGGGCGACGACGCCGTTCGGCTTGTAGGCGGTGGGCAGCGCGGTGTTGGCGTAGTCGCCGATCCGCGGCTCCAGGAAGTCGACCAGGCCGTTGGTGGTGACGGCGGCGCTGGTGTACGTGACGCCGTAGTACGTCACCGGGAACGGCAGGGTGACGGTCTTGGCGTCCTCGTCGCCGCTGAGCGCGACCTTGCTGCTGCCCTTGACCCAGCTGTAGGCGGCCGGGGCGCAGCTGGTGCCGGAGTTGTCGGTGCGGGCCGGGGTCCGCACGGTCTTCTTGACGTCGGCGGCGACGGCCAGCGGGCCGGTGAACACGCCGTTGCACAGCACGGGTTGGGCGGGCTTGACGGTCAGCGTGTAGCTGCCCTCGGCGACCTTGCCCAGGGTGTAGGAGCCGTCCTGGCCGGAGACCACGGAGGCGACGGGGGTGCCGGTGAGCTCGACCACGGCGCCCGCCAGCGGCTTGCCGGTGACGTCCAGCACGGTGCCGGTGACGGCGTGGGTGGCGACGGCGGTCATCGCCAGCGGGACGTCCTGCGGCTGCCCGGCGACGACCGTCAGGCCCTTGAGCGCGAAGTTCGCGTAGCCGTACCCGGAGGCGGCGAGGTCGTAGCTGCCGGGCGCCAGCGCGAGGCGGTAGGAGCCGTCGGGGGCGGTGGTGACGGTGCGGGTGCCGGTGGCGGCCGAGCTGATCTTGACGGTGATGCCCGCGAGCGGGGCGCCGGTCGCCCGGTCGGTGGCCCTGCCGGTGATGTTCACGGCGGTGTGCGGGGCCAGGTCGACGGACTTGAGGATGTCGAGCCTGCCCTCGCCCCAGACGTTGTTCATGCCCGCGGTGCCGCCGCAGTGGGTGTCGTCGACGTCCCGGGCGCCCTGGTTGAGCAGCGCGCGGGTACCGTCGATGTCACCGATCAGCGAGGGCGCGGCCGACCACAGCAGCGCGACGGCGCCCGCCACGTGCGGGGTCGCCATCGAGGTGCCGGACTCCGCCATGTACGCCGAACCCGGCCAGGTGGAGCGGACGTTGACGCCGGGGGCGGAGATGTTCGGCTTGGCCGAACCGTCCACCAGGGACGGGCCGAAGCCGGAGAAGTTCGCGATCCTGCCGTTCACGTCATACGCGCCGACGCCGTAGGACGGGGCCTGCGAGCCGGGGGCGTGCGCGGTCGAACAGGTGGTGCCGTCGCCGTCGTTGCCGGCCGCGAAGGCCTCGAAGATGCCCGCGGAGTTCCACGCCTCGACGATGTCCTGGTAGAAGGTGGTGTCGTCGCCGCCCCAGGAGTTGTTGACGATGTTCGGCGCCAGGTCGGGCCGCGGGTTGTTGCCGTTGTGGTCGGTCGGCGCCAGGATCCACTGGCCGGCCTTCAGCAGGTACTCGTCCGAGCACTGCGAGGACTCGCAGCCCTTCGCGGCGATCCACTTGGCATTCGGGGCGACGCCGATGCCGTTCTTGGCGACCATGGTGCCCATGGTGTGGGTGCCGTGGCCGTTGTTGTCGCACGGGGTGCTGGGGGTGGCGCACGTCCCGGTCGGGTCGTAGAAGTTGTAGTCGTTGGTGAAGGTGCCGTCGCCGTTGTTGCCGCGGTAGTCGGCGACCAGGTCCGGGTGGTCGTACTGCACGCCGGAATCGACGTTGGCGATCACGACGCCCTCGCCGCGCGCGTCGTACTGCGACCACACCTGGTCGGCCTCGATGTCCTTCACGCCCCACTCGGGCGTGCCGTCGCCCGCGTCGGTGGAGGCGGTGGCCGACAGCTGGGTGTCGTCCACGTGGTAGCTCTGCGCCTTGACGATCTTCTGCACGTCGTCGCGCTTGGCCAGCTTCGCGACCAGCTCGGCGTCGCCGGTGACCTGGACGGCGTTGGCGATCCAGTAGTCCTGGTGGCCGACCCGCTGCTCGTCCAGGAACTTCTTCAGCGCGCCCTGGCTGCGCTGCGCGGTGTCCTGCAGCTCCCGGTAGGCGGCCTTCGCCTGCTCGGCGTGCGAGCCCTTGCCCTTGGCCTTGCCGAGGTCGGCGCGGTCCTTCAGCACCACGAAGAAGGTGGCGTCCTGACCCCCCGCCACCGCGCCGGTCAGGGCCGGGTCCACCTGGACGGTGGCGGAGCCGGAGGGGGCGGGGGCGGCGGCCGTCGCGGCGGGCAGCGGGGACGCGGTCAGGCCGGCCGTCACGGTCAGTGCGGCAGTGGCCCAGAGAGCCGTTCTGCGCCGGTTCTGTCGGGGCAGGTGCATCGGGGGAATCCTCCAGGGAGGGAGCAGGATTCCCCGAAGGTAGGGAGCGGCCGTTACTGCGGAATTACAGGCTCCGCGGCCGCCGGCCCCGCCGCGGGCGGGACGGGCTCCGGCGGGGCGTCCGGGTCGGGGCGGACGGCACCCAGGATCGGCAGCATGGTGACGGGCGCGAGCTTGACCACAGTGCCGGTGTGCGGGGCGTGCACGACGGCGCCGCCGCCCAGGTAGAGCGCGACGTGGCCGGCGTCCCCGTGGTAGATCACCAGGTCGCCGGGGCGCAGGTCGCGCAGGGCGACGTGGCGCAGGCCCGCCCACTGCTGCTGGCTGGTGCGCGGGATCGGGACGCCCGCCGCCCGCCACGCCTGCGAGGTGAGGCCGGAGCAGTCGAACGCGTCGGGGCCGGTGCCGCCCCACAGGTAGGGCTTGCCGCGCTGGGCGAGGGCGAAGTCGACGGCCCGCCGCCCGGCCGCGGACGCCCCGCCGCCGGGGCCCGCGGCGGACAACTGCCGGGCGGCGCCGTCCGCGAGGGCGCTCTCCCACCGGTCGAGCCGGCCGAGTTGCTCGGCGGTGGCGGCGGCCAGCACCTGCTCGGTGCGGGCGGCGCCCTGCCGGGCCTGCTCCAGGGCCCGTTGGGCCCGGTCTGCGGCCGCCGACGCCGACTGCTCGGCCTGCCCGGCCCGTTCGGAGAGCAGCACCATCCGGTTGCGGGCCTCCCGCAGGTCGCGCAGCACGGCCGCGGCGCTGCGCGAGTCGGACGCGGCACGCTGCTGCCGGTCGAGGAAGTCCTCGGGCCGGTCGGCGAGGAACAGCCGGGCCAGCGAGCCGAGTCCGCCGTTGCGGTACTGCTCGGCGACCAGCCGGGCCGCCTCGGTCTCGGCCTCGGTGAGCCGCCCGCGCTGCTGGTCGGCCTGCCGGGCGGCGTCCGCCGACTCCTTCCGGCGCTGCGCCAACTCCCCCGCGGCGGCCGTGTACTGCTGCTCGGCGGCCTCGGCGGTGTGCCGGGCCGCCGCGACGTCCCGGGCCAGCCGGTCGAGCGCCGGGTCCGCGCCCGCCGGGCCGGAGCCCCCCGGATCCTCCCCCGCCCCGGCCGGTGGCGGGGCGGGATCGGCCGTGGCCGGCACCGCCGGAACGAACAGGAGCGCTGCCACCAGCAGGGCCGCGGCCCGCCAGGATCGGGGTGTGTCACGGGACACCGGAGTCCACCGTCCTCGGTCTGATGATCGGAACCACGGACACTGTGGCACCCGTCCCCGCCGCCCCCGGGGATCTCGCCGCCCGGAGGCAGCACACTCACCCGCGCGGCCCAGCCCCACCCGCAACACCCGTGCCCCGCATGCCCGCCGCCTCCCGGGGTAGCCGACCGTCGCCACGGACGGCAGGCGGCCGTCCGGTCCGAGAGGAGACGCGAACCCATGACCCAGCAGATCCTGACCGGCTACGATGGCTCCCCGCGGTCCCGGACCGCCGTGCACTGGGCCGGCGCCGAAGCCGCCCGGCACGGCGCGGAACTGACCGTGCTGCGGGTCTGGCCCTGGCTCGGCCCCTCCGAACCCGACGGCCCCACCACCGACCCGGTCCGACGGGCCGAACACGGCGACCTGGAGGCCGTGGCCCGGGAGGTCCTGGCCGCCCACCCCGACCTGACGGTGGCCACCCAGGCCGCCGCCGGCGACACCGCCGACGCCCTGGTCGACGCCTCCGCCGAGTACGACCTCCTGGTCCTCGGCTCCGACGGCCCCGGCGCACTGGCCGACCTCCTGGGCGGCTCGGTGGCCCTCTCCGTCGCCGCCCGCGCCAGCTGCCCGGTGGCCCTGGTCCGGGAGCAGCCGGATGCCCCGGAGGACGAACTCCCGCTCATCCAAGGCGAGTTGCCCACCCCGGAGAACCCCCTCCCCACGGCGACGAACCCGTTCCCCGCCACCGTCCCGGCAGACGAACCGCCCGCCACCAGCGCCACCGCCACCGCCGTCGCTGTTGCCCCGGGCCCGTCCCCCGCCGCCGCCCTGGAGGGCGAACTGTCCGCACCGGACCCGCACTCCGCCACCGCCGTCGCCCCGAGTCCCGGTCCGGCCGAGATCGTGGTGGGCGTGGCGGGTGAATCCTCGCTGCCCGCCGTGGAGTTCGCCCTCGCCGAAGCAGCCCGCTCGGGCGGACGGGTCCGCGCGGTGCACGGCTGGGAGCTGATGCCGTTCTGGTCGGCGACCCCCGGCTGGCTGCCGCCCGACACCGACGCCGACGACCAGGCCTCGCGGATCGAAGCCGACCTGACCCGGACACTGGCCCCCGCCCACGCCGCCCACCCGGAGGTCGAACTACTCGTCGAGGCCCGCCTCGGCGGCGCCGCCGCCGGACTCCTCTCCGCCACCGAACACGCCGACCTGGTGGTCCTCGGCCGCCGCCCACACCTCCTGGGCCACAGCCTCGGCCCGGTCGCACACGCCACCATCCGCAACAGCCCCGCCCCGGTCATCCTCGTCCCCCAACCCTGACCCACCCCACCCCGCCCAC
>NZ_JOGH01000081.1:0-45304 GCF_000721345.1 Kitasatospora sp. NRRL B-11411
GCGGGGGGCGGGTGCCGGCGGGGGCGGGGCGGGGGGCGCGGAGCAGCGGGACGACGATCTCGGTGCTGCGGCCGTGGTTCCAGCCGAGTCCGGCGCCGTCCGCGGTGAGGTCCTGGAAGAGCTGGAACCGCGGTTCGGGGGCGGTGAGTTCGGCGCGCAGCAGGTCGGTGTCCCAGTCCTCGCGCAGGTCGATCGGGAACATCCGGTCGTTGCTGGCGATCTGCAGCCGGTCGGGCACCCGGTAGCGCTCGCGCCAGGCCCGCAGGCCCTCGGTCCAGGCGGCGGGTCCGGCGGTGCGGGCGGCGTCGCGCAGGCGGCGGCCGGGGAGCCAGCGGCGCGGGGCGGCGAGGACCCGGCCGTGGCGGACGGCGGGCAGGTAGGGCAGGGTGTCCAGGCCCGCCCAGTCCCAGCCGGACCAGACCCGGGGGCGGGCGGCGGCCAGGTCGGCCAGGAAGCGGGCGACGGGCGGGGCCTGGGCGTCCAGGGCGAGCATGTGCGGGAAGACCGGGACGACGGGGCGGCCGGTGTCGGGGTGGAGCAGGCGCAGGCCGTCCTCGCCGGCGGCGACCAGCAGGGTGCGCCAGTCCAGGCAGTGCGGGTCGCCGCGGTCGGCGGCGACGCCGATCGGCAGGCGGTGCGGGAGCAGGGGCGGCACCTGGACGATGTTGAGCGAGCGCGGGTCGCGCGGGGCGAGTTCGACCTGGACGGGCAGGGCGCCGTCGTCGGCGGGTCCGGCGGCGAGGGCGGCCAGGTCGGCGGTGAGGCCGGTGAGGTCGGCGAACCGGCCGGCGGTGGCGCCGGCCGTCCAGGAGCCGGTGTGCGGGCTGCCGAGCAGCAGGAACTCGCCGCGGTCGAGGGCGGCGGCGGAGTCGGCGAGGAGTTGGAAGCAGAGTTCCAGGGTGCGCGGCGGGCGGCTGCTGCCCGGGGTGTGGCCGGCGGCGTCGGCGAGCCGGGCGAGGTCGGCGTCGTCGAGGACCAGGTCGGTGCCGGCCAGCACGGCCTGCTGGACGAGTTCGGCGACGGCGTTGCGGCGCGGCCGGTCGGCGTCGTCGCCGGGGCCGGAGCGGGAGTGGGCGGGCGCGGCGCCGCCGTACTCGGGCGGCAGGCCGAGGCCGCGGTGCGGGTCGGCGAGGTCGGCGAGCGGGACGGCGCAGGCGGTGCCGTAGTGCTCGACGAAGCGGTCCCGGTAGTCGCGCAGGTGGTCGAGGGTGGTCCACTCGGGGGTGATCGCCCAGATCGCGGCGGCGTAGCGGCGCACCTCCTCGCCGACCGCGGCGGGCAGCACCAGGTCGGCGCCGGTGCGCAGGTCGACCTGGACGGGCGGGCGTTCGCCGGCCCGGTCGTCGGGGTCGAGGGCGCGGACCTGTTCCAGCAGGTGCCGCCAGGAGGCGAGCCCTTCGCCGGGGCGGTCGCGCTCGTGGGCGGTGGCGGCGGCGCGGACGGCGCGCAGTCCTTCGGCGGCGGCGGGGACGGCGCCGTCGAGGGCGGTGTCGATCCGGTCCAGCAGGGCGTCGTCGACGCGGTGCGGGGTGAGCGAGGTGAGCAGGAAGCCGTGCTGGACGAGTCCGGCGAGCAGGCCGTCGATCCGTTCGGGGGCGACGGCGGGGAAGCGCGCGGTGAGGTCGGCGAGCAGGTCGGCGTACCCGACGGGGCGGGCGGCGGCCTCGCGGACCCGGGTGACCAGCGGGTTGTCGCGCACCGAGACCTCGCGTTCGCCGGTGTGCCGCAGCAGGCGGCCGTCGCGCAGCACGGTCAGGTCGTCGAGGACGACGTCGACCCGGCGGCGGACCTCGGGGACGGCGAGCCAGTCCAGCACCCGGCGGTGCAGCCAGCCGCCGTCGAGGCGGACCCTGACCTGCCCGGGGCCGGGCGGCGGGACGTCGGCGGCGGCCCCGAACCGGGCCCGGCCGACGCCGGCGAACAGGCCGAACGGGGTGGGGCGGCCGCCGGAGCGGCGGGCGTAGCGGGTGAGGGTGCGGGCGGCGCTGGCGGTGCGCTTGCGGCCGAGGGCGGCGGCGCCGCCGGGTTCGCCGAGCCGTTGCAGGCTGAGCGCGAGGCTGCCGCTGGCGACCTCGACGGCCTGGCGCAGCAGCGGGTCGGCGGCGAGGCGGCGCGCGCCCGGGACGGGGTCGGCCGGGTCGATCCGGGTCTCGGTGCCGGTCCGCGGGGTGCCGGCCGTCCGGACCAGGACCGGTTCCCGGACGTCGAACAGGTCGGGCTCTGCGCGCACGTTCGTCGGGCTCCTCGGGTTCACGGGTGGGGAGGGAGCGGAGAGCGGCTGGTCAGGGTGCTGGCACACCAGGCACCGGCCGGGTTCGCGGGTGGGGAGGGAGCGGAGAGCGCGGGGCGGGCCGCAGCCCGCCCCGCGCGAGGACTACCGGGCGCCGGTCAGCAGCAGACCGGGCAGCGGGTGCCGATGGCGTAGCTGCTCGGCGAGGTGTAGGTGCCCCGGCCGAACTCCTCGGTCTGCTCCGCGACGTCCGCGATGCGCAGGTCCAGGTCGAAGTCGGTGGTGTCGGACTGCACGGTGGTGTCGGTGCGCATATCCCCTCCTGAGGGCTCGTGGGTCCGCCCGGACGGTGGTCCGGGCCGCGGCCGGCTCGAACGGTGGTCCGGTCCGGCGCGAGGCACCACTGTTCCCCGGCTTCCCACCATGTGGTGAGTGCCGTCCCGGCCAACCTCCGCCCCACCCGTACCGCTCCGCCCCCGGCGCCCCCGGCCTGCACTTCCGTCCCTCGCGCCGCGTCCGGGGGGTGTCCGTTCCCGGTGACCGGACCGGTTCGGGGTTTCAGTACCGGAAACCGGGATCACCACTGCTCCCGGCCGCGCACGAACCACTTCGGGGGCGCGCGCGGCGGGTGTCCACGGCCGCAGCCGGCGGCTTGACCGAAACTTGACGAAAACCTGTCACTGCACGGCGGCGGGACCCCGTCCGGGGTCCCGCCGCCGTGGGGGCCTCCGGGCCCCTGCGCCGCGCCCTACCTGCGGCGTGCCGTCATGCCCGCGAAGACCATGCCGACCGCGGCCAGGGCCAGGCAGGTCATGACGCCGCCGGTGATGACGTTGGTCAGGATGGTCCGGCGGACGTGCGCGCCGCCGTTGACCGCCCAGGGGGCGATGACCGTCCAGGCGCCGATCGCCACGCACGCCCAGGCCCGGGCGTGGGTGCGGCCGAAGGCGGAGCCGTAGCCGGCCATCAGGACGGCGTAGGCGATGCCGAGCACCAGGTTGCTGATGGCCAGCCCGGTGAAGCCGGAGAAGCCGACCACCCAGGGGGAGATCGCCAGGAAGAGTCCGGCGCAGACGGCGAGTGCTTCCGTCCCCTGCCCGGCGGTGGTGGATGTGACGCGCTCCGCGTGTTCACGCAGGGCCAGGATGTCCGGATGGTGTTCCATGCCCGAGGGCGTATGGGTCGACACCGGGACCACCTCCTCGTAGTCGGGACATGCGAGCCAATTGGTCGCTACCCGCCCTGGGCGGTAAATAACGCTACCCACCGGTTTGTCCTTATTTTTTTCTTATGCCCCGGAACGGGCGCATACCGGACCGTGACCCGGATCACCCTTGAGGTTGACCCGAGGTCAAGGTGGAGGCTCCTCGCAAGCAACCGCCCACGCGAAGGAGCACCCGCCATGACCACCTCCCGCCCCGCCCTGCGCGCCGCGCTCGACGACCTGCTCGGGTCCGGCTTCCTCTCCGTCCAGCTGCGGGTGAACGACGAGCACGGCGAGTGGGTCGCCGCCGCGGGCGCCCGCGAGCTGGGGCGGCCCGCCGGGGCCGTCCCGGACGGGCACTTCCGGATCGGCAGCAGCACCAAGAGCTTCGTCGCCACCGTGGTCCTGCTGCTGGTCGCGGAGGGCCGCCTCGGTCTGGACGACCCGGTGGCCGACCGGCTGCCGGAGTTCGGGCTCGACCCGCGGATCACCGTCCGGATGCTGCTCCAGCACACCAGCGGGGTCTTCAACCACACCGGCGAGCTGCTGCCGGACGGAACGGTGGTGCCGGGCGTGCCGTGGCGGGGCGCGGAGTGGGTGGCCGACCGGTTCCGCACGTACCCGCCCGAGGACCTGGTGCGGCTCTCGCTGTCCCACCCCGCCCGGTTCGAGCCCGGCACCGGCTGGAGCTACTCGAACACCAACTACGTGCTGGCCCGGCTGGTCGCCGAACGCGCCGCCGGCCGCCCGTTCGCCGCGGAGCTGCGGCGGCTGGTGCTGGCCCCGCTGGGGCTGACCGGCACCTTCGCACCGGGCACCGACCCGGAGCTGCCCGCACCGCACAACCACGGCTACTACCGGTACGAGGACGGCGGCCGGGAGCACACCCTCGACGTCACCCGGCAGAACCCGTCCTGGGTCGGCGCCGGCGGCGACCTGGTCTCCACCACCCGTGACCTGCACCTGTACTTCTCCGCCCTGCTGGGCGGCCGGCTGCTGCCGCCGGAGCTGCTGGCCGCGATGCGCACCCCGGAGCCGACCGCCGGGTACGGCCTGGGGCTGTTCGTCCAGGAGACCGCGGGCGGGACGGTCCTCCACCACCACGGCGCGACGATGGGCTCGGCGGCCCTGATGCTCGGCTCCGCCGACGGCACCCGGACGGTGACCGCCGGACTCACCTGGGTGGACGACCCGGACCTGACCATCGCCCCCGCCTTCCAGCGGGCCCAGCAGCACTTCACGGACGCGGTGTCCTGCGGCAGGCTGGGCGGATGAGCGACGGGGTGACGATCGGGCAGGCGGCGGCGTTCGCGGGGGTCACGGTGAAGACGGTGCGGCACTACCACCGGCTCGGCCTGGTCGCCGAACCGCCCCGCGACGCCTCCGGCTACCGGCGGTACGGCTCCGAGGAACTGCTGCGGCTGGTGCAGGTGCGGACACTGGCCGCCGCGGGCGTGCCGCTGGCCGAGGCGGGCGGGCTGCTGGACGCCGACACCGAGGGCTTCGGCGCCGCGCTGACCGATGTCGAACGGCGGCTCACCGAGCGGATCGAGGAGCTGTCGGCCCGGCGCGCGACCCTGCACCGGCTCGCCGACGGCGACCGGGCCCTGCTCCCCGACCGGGCCTGCGCCGTCCTGCAGCGGATCCGCGACCTGGGCTTCGACCCCGCCTACGTGGCCGCGCAGCGCGAGGCCCTGGTCCTGGCCCGGGCCCTGCTGCCCCGGGGCTTCGACGCCTTCCTCGCCCAGCTCGCCGACCGCTTCGACGACCCCGAGTACGTCGAACTGGCCCGGCGCGGCCGGGAGGCGGAAACCTGGGAGCCGGACGACCCGCGGCTGGCGGAACTCGCCGACGCCATGGCCGCCCACCACCTGGCCCGCGCCGCCCGCCCCGACAGCCGGGACGGCCTGCGGGCCTGGACCGGCTCCGCCGCCCAGTACGACCTGGTCAACCGCCACCGCACCACCCAGGCCCCCGCCGCAGCCCGCCTGACCGAACTCACCGAAGCCCGCCTGCACGCCGCCGGCATCCGCACCCCCCACCGCTGACGGCCACCCCGCACCATCAACCGCCCCTGCCCGCACGCATCCTGACACCGGCCGCCCCCACCCGGGCACAGCCTCGACGCCGACAGCCCCCCGACGCCGACAGACCCTCGGCCCCGGCCGACCCTCCGACTCCGGCCCCTCCCCCGTCCCCACCGGCCGTTCCCACCCCGGGCACAGCCCCGGCGGTGCCGACGTACCGTGGGAAGTGGAGAGGTTCCCGCCATGCACTTCACCGACCGGGCCGACGCGGGCCGCCGTCTCGCCGCGGTCCTGCTGTCCGAGGCGCCCGAACTGCGCGGCGCCGTCGTGGTCGCGCTGCCGCGCGGCGGCGCGCCGGTGGCCGCCGAGGTGGCGGCCGCGCTGGGTGCGGAGCTGGACGTGTGCGTGGTGCGCAAGGTGGGGGTGCCGGGGCAGCCCGAGGTGGCGATGGGGGCGGTGGGCGAGGACGGCGCCCGGGTGGTGAACCAGCAGGTGGTGGACGCGGCGGGCGTCCCGCCGGAGGCGTTCGCGGCGGCCGAGGCCCGGGAGCGGTCCGAGCTGGCCCGGCGCGCGGCGCTCTACCGGGGCGGTCGGGCGCCGGTGCCGCTGGCCGGGCGGACGGTGCTGGTGGTGGACGACGGGGTGGCGACCGGCGCGTCCGCGCGGGCGGCCTGCCGGATCGTCCGGGCCCGCGGCGCCGCCCGGGTGGTGCTGGCGGTGCCGGTCGCCCCGCCCGGCTGGGCCCGGCAGTTGGGCGACGCGGCGGACGGCTACCTGGCGGTGGACACCCCGGACGGGTTCGCCGCGGTCGGCGCGTTCTACCGGGACTTCCGGCAGACCACGGACGCCGAGGTGCTGGCCGCGCTCGACCGGGCCGGACCGCCGAAGACAGCCGGGCCCGCCCGGCAGGAGCTCCGGCTCGGCACCGGGGCGGCCGACCTCGCCGTGCCCGAACACCCGCGGGGCGTCGTGCTGTTCGCGCACGGCAGCGGCTCGGGGCGGGACAGCCCGCGCAACCGCGCGGTCGCCGCGCACCTGCACCGGGAGCGGCTGGCGACCGTGCTGTTCGACCTGCTGACGCCCGGCGAGGCGGACGAGCGCTGGAAGGTGTTCGACCCGGGCCTGCTGGGCGGGCGGCTGGCCGGGGCGACCCGGGAGGCGCTGCGCCACCCGGCGCTGGCGGGCCTGCCGTACGGCTGGTTCGGGGCGAGCACCGGCGCGGCGGCGGCGCTGTGGGCGGCGGCCGAGCCGGACAGCGCCCCGGCGGCGATCGTGGCCCGCGGCGGCCGGCCGGACCTCGCGGAGGCCCGGCTGCCGCTGGTGACGGTGCCGACGCTGCTGATCGTCGGCGGCGCGGACCAGGAGGTGCTGGAGTGGAACCGGCAGGCCCGGGCCGAACTGGGCGGCGAGAGCGCCCTGCAGGTCGTCCCGGGCGCCGGCCACCTGTTCGAGGAGCCCGGCGCGCTGGAGGCGGTCGCCGCACTGGCGGCGGGCTGGTTCGTCCGGCACTTCCCGCCCGGCCGGGGAGGCGATCGGGTGGAGCACTGAGCAATCCGTACAGCCCGGACCCGGTCCGGCTGCTCATCTTGTACACATTGAGCAGCCGGAATCGGACCTGTTGCCCACCCCACCGAGCAGGAGCAAGCTCTGCGCAACCGACCTCGACGTGGAGGAATGCCCCATGACCGCCGACGCCGCTGTTGAACTGACCCCCGAGGAGCTGCAGGCCGGTCTGACGGCCGAGCAGCTGCGCACCCTGGTGGGCCTGGTGGAGTACGACGCCTCGACCGACCCGTTCCCGGTGACCGCCCAGGACGCGGTCGTCTTCGTGGTCGGCAACGCGACCCAGACGGCGCAGTTCTACCAGGCCGTGTTCGGCATGGAGCTGGTCGCCTACTCGGGCCCGGAGACCGGCCGCCGCGACCGCAAGTCGTTCGTGCTGCGCTCGGGCTCCTGCCGCTTCGTGATCGAGGGCGGCGTGACGCCGGACAGCCCGCTGCTGGACCACCACCGCCGGCACGGCGACGGCGTGGTCGACCTGGCGATGGAGGTCCCGGACGTGGACAAGTGCATCGCGCACGCCCGCGCCCAGGGCGCCACCGTCCTGGAGGAGCCCAACGACGTCTCGGACGAGCACGGCACCGTGCGCCGCGCGGCCATCGCCGCGTACGGCGAGACCCGGCACACCCTGGTCGACCGCTCCCGCTACACCGGCCCGTACCTGCCCGGCTACGTCGCCCGCGAGTCGACGGTGGTCCGCCCCGAGGGCGCGCCGAAGCGGCTGTTCCAGGCGCTGGACCACGCGGTGGGCAACGTGGAGCTCGGCAAGATGGACGAGTGGGTGTCGTTCTACAACCGGGTGATGGGCTTCGTGAACATGGCGGAGTTCGTCGGCGACGACATCGCCACCGACTACTCGGCGCTGATGTCGAAGGTCGTGGCGAGCGGCAACCACCGGGTGAAGTTCCCGCTGAACGAGCCGGCGATCGCGAAGAAGAAGTCGCAGATCGACGAGTACCTGGAGTTCTACACCGGCCCGGGCTGCCAGCACATGGCGCTGGCCACCAACGACATCCTGACCACCGTGGACGTGCTGCGCTCGCGCGGCGTCGAGTTCCTCTCCACCCCGGACTCGTACTACGAGGACCCGGAGCTGCGCGAGCGGATCGGCCACGTCCGGGCCCCGATCGAGGAGCTGCAGTCGCGCGGCATCCTGGTGGACCGCGACGAGGACGGCTACCTGCTGCAGATCTTCACCAAGCCGATCGGCGACCGGCCGACCGTCTTCTACGAGTTCATCGAGCGGCACGGTTCGCTGGGCTTCGGCAAGGGCAACTTCAAGGCGCTCTTCGAGGCCATCGAGCGCGAGCAGGACCGGCGCGGCAACCTCTGACGGAGAGTCACGGACGACAGGGAGAGACAGGGCGATGGCGTACTACCGGCAGCTGGGCTCGGTGCCGCCCAAGCGGCACACCCAGCACCGCACCCCCGAGGGGGGCCTGTACTACGAGGAGCTGATGGGCGAGGAGGGCTTCTCCTCGGACTCCTCGCTGCTGTACCACCGGTACATCCCCTCGGCGGTGACGGCCGCCGCGGTGTGGGAGCTGCCGAGCCAAGCGACCACCGCCAACCTCCCGCTGCTCCCCCGCCACCTCAAGCTGCACGAGCTGTTCCCCGGCGAGGAGTGGAAGTCGGCGGACGCCGTCACCGGCCGCCGGCTCGTCCTCGGCAACGCGGACGTCCGGATCTCCTACGTCGCGGCGGGCGCGCCCAGCGAGCTGTACCGCAACGGGCTCGGCGACGAGTGCGTGTACGTGGAGTCCGGAACGGCCGTGCTGGAGACGGTGTTCGGGACGATCGCGGTCGGGCAGGGCGACTACGTGCTGATCCCGCGGGCCACCACCCACCGCTGGGTGCCGACCGGGGACGCCCCGCTGCGCGCGTACTGCATCGAGGCGAACAGCCACATCACCCCGGCCCGCCGCTACCTGTCGAAGTTCGGCCAGCTGCTGGAGCACGCCCCGTTCTGCGAACGGGACCTGCGCGGGCCGCAGGGCCCGCTGCTGGTGGACGGCGGCGAGGTGGACGTGCTGGTCAAGCACCGCGGCCCGGGCGGCGTGGTCGGCACCCGCTACACGGTGCCGAACCACCCGTTCGACGTGGTGGGCTGGGACGGCTGCCTGTACCCGTACGCGTTCAACATCGCGGACTACGAGCCGATCACCGGGCGGGTGCACCAGCCGCCGCCGGCCCACCAGGTGTTCGAGGGCACCAACTTCGTGATCTGCAACTTCGTGCCGCGCAAGGTGGACTACCACCCGCTGTCGATCCCCGTGCCGTACTACCACGCGAACGTGGACAGCGACGAGGTGATGTTCTACTGCGGCGGCAACTACGAGGCCCGCAAGGGCTCCGGCATCGGACAGGGGTCGATCTCGCTGCACCCCGGCGGCCACACCCACGGGCCGCAGCCGGGCGCCTACGAGCGCTCGATCGGCGTGGAGTTCTTCGACGAGCTGGCGGTGATGGTGGACACCTTCCGCCCGCTGGAGCTCGGCGAGGCCGCCACGGCCAGCGAGGACCCGAACTACGCGTGGACCTGGGCGAGGCGATGAACGTACCCGAGCTGTACCGGGGGCTGTTCGACGACGCGGCGGTCTTCCCGCCCGGCGACCTGCCGCTGGCCGAGGCCGTCCCCGCGCACCGGGCGCACCGCGCCGCCCGGTACGCGGCGGCGGTCGGCCCGCTGCTCGCCCCCGTCGACCTGCTGGCCGAACTGCGGGAGCTGGAGCCGGAGTTCGAGGTCGGCCTGGTGGTCGGCCCGGGCCGGCTGGCCGAGGCGCTGAAGGCCGCGGACGGCCTGCGGGTCGCCACCGTCGAGTACGCGCCGGGCCCGGACGTCCGGGCCGCGGTCGCCGAACTGGACGCGCTGCTGCCCGAGGGCGTCGGGGCGGCCGTCGAACTGCCCCGCTCGGAGCGGCTGGAGGACGGCCTGGACGCCCTGGCCGGCACCCGCTACCGCGCCAAGTACCGTACCGGTGGCCTCGGTTACGCCGCCTTCCCGTCGGTGACCGAGCTGGCCGGCTTCCTGCGGGGCTGCGCCGAGCGCGCCCTGCCGTACAAGTGCACGGCGGGGCTGCACCACGCGGTGCGGCACACCGACCTGGGCACCGGCTACGAGCACCACGGCTTCCTCAACCTCCTTCTGGCGGCCGGGAGTCCGAGCCGCGAGCAGGCCGTCGAGCTGCTCGCCGAACGGGACGGGGCCCGACTGGCCACCGCCGTCGAGTCGCTGACGGAGCGTCAGATCCTCGACATCCGCGCCTCTTTCACCTCGTTCGGCACCTGTAGCATCACCGAGCCGCTGGAAGACCTCGCCCGACTCGGCCTCCTGGAGACCCCTTGAGCACCACCGCCACCTGGCTCGACCTGCCCGCCGACTCCCCGTACGGCGTCCACAACCTCCCCTACGGCGTGTTCACCGCCGCCGACCGGCCCGGCCGGCGGCGGATCGGCGTCCGGATCGGGGAGCTGGTGCTGGACGCCGGGGCGGCCGCCCGGGCGGTCGGCGCGCCGTCCGCGCTGCTGGACGCGGAGAGCCTCAACCCGCTGATGGCGTCCGGCCGTTCGACCTGGCGGGCGGTGCGCGCGGCGCTCACCTCCTGGCTCACCGACGAGGCGCACCGGGACGCCGTCGGGCCCTGCCTGCTGCCGCTGGCGGACGTCCGGCTGCACCTGCCGTTCGAGGTCGCCGACTACGTCGACTTCTACGCCTCCGAGCACCACGCCACCAACCTCGGGAAGATCTTCCGCCCGGGCCAGGAACCGCTGACCCCGAACTGGAAGCACCTGCCGATCGGCTACCACGGCCGGGCCGGCACCGTGGTGGTCTCCGGCACCCCGGTGGCCCGCCCGCACGGCCAGCGCAAGGCCCCCGCCGACGCCGCGCCGAGCTTCGGCCCGTCCCTGCGCCTGGACATCGAGGCCGAGGTCGCCTTCGTGGTCGGCACGCCCAGCGAACTGGGCCGGCCGGTCGCGCTGGACGGCTTCGCCGAGCACGTGTTCGGCGTCTGCCTGCTCAACGACTGGTCCGCGCGCGACCTCCAGGCCTGGGAGTACGTGCCGCTCGGCCCGTTCCTCGGCAAGTCCTTCGCCACCTCGGTCGCCCCCTGGGTGGTGCCGCTGGAGGCGCTGGAGCACGCCCGGGTCGAGCCCCCGGCCCGCGACGTGGAACCGCTGCCCTACCTGGACGACCGCAAGGCCGAGCCCTGGGGCCTGGACCTGGCGATGGAGGTCTCGCTGAACGGCCACCCGGTCTCCCGGCCGCCGTTCGCCGGCATGTACTGGACCGCCGCCCAGCAGCTCGCCCACCTCACCGTCAACGGCGCCAACCTGCGCACCGGCGACCTGTACGGCTCCGGCACGGTCTCCGGCCCCGAGCCGGAGCAGCGCGGCTCGCTGATCGAGCTGTCCTGGAACGGCACCCGGCCGCTCGAACTGCCCGACGGCACCAGCCGCACCTTCCTGGAGGACGGCGACGAGGTGTCCATCACCGCCACCGCCCCCGGACCGGGGGGCCTGCGGGTCGGGTTCGGCGAGGTCACCGGAAGGATCACCGGCTGACCCGCCGACCGGGCGATCGGCCGACCTGACAGCAGGCCGGTCGTCCGGCGTGCTGCGGAAGCGTCAACGGCGCGTCCGCAGCACGCCGCCGAACGGGTGAGGTTCCGGGGCCGCAAACCCCTCCGCCACTAGAAGTTGACCCGACGAAAACCCCGCGGCCGCCCCCGAGCCGGGCCTCCCACGCCCGGCGCCGAAGGAGCGGACCGCGACCGTTCGCGGACAACTCTCTTCCCCGGAGGAACCCCCGATGATGAAGCTGCGCACCCTGGTCTGCGGAGCCGCGCTCGCCGCCGCCAACCTGCTGCTGCCCGTTCCCCAGGCCCAGGCCGCCCCGCTGACCCCGCACCCCGTGATGCTCTGCGGCTTCGCCCCGCGCCCCGCCGTCCCCGCCGCCCCCGTGCTGCTCGCCACCCCGCTGCGCCCCTGCTGACCGGCCCCGTCCCCGCCACCGCCGCACCCGGGCCCGCCGACCTGCCAGGCGGGCCCGGTACGGTGCACCGAAGGATCTTCGTACTTTCCGGACGGACGGGAGCGGTGGGAGCGATGGGAGCGGTGGCGATGGGAACCCCACAGGGCGGGCAGGACGTGCTGATCGGGCGAGCCGGCCCGCTCGGCCGGATCACCCTCAACCGGCCGCGCGCCCTCAACTCCCTCACCCGCCCGATGCTGGAGACCGTCCGCGCCGCCCTGGACGCCTGGGCCGCCGACGACACCGTGACGGCCGTCCTGCTCGACGGCGCGGGCGAACGCGGCCTGTGCGCGGGCGCCGACATCCGGGCCATCCACGACGACGCCAAGCGCGGCGGCGCCGGCGGCCGGGCCTTCTTCCGGGTCGAGTACCCGCTCAACGAACTCGTCTCCCGCTACCCCAAGCCGTACGTCGCCCTGATGGACGGCATCACCATGGGCGGCGGCGTCGGCCTCGCCGGACACGCCGGCATCCGGGTCGTCACCGAACGCTCCGCCGTCGCCATGCCCGAGACCCGGATCGGCCTGGTCCCCGACGTCGGCGGCAGCCGGCTGCTCGCCCTCGCCCCCGGCGAACTCGGCACCCACGTCGCCCTCACCGCCGCCACCATGACCGCCGGCGACGCCCTGCACTGCGGCTTCGCCGACCACTACCTGCCCTCCACCGCCCTGCCCGCCCTCACCGACCGCCTCGCCGCCGGCGACACCCCCGCCAAGGCCGTCGCCGAACTCGCCGCCCCCGCCCCGCCCTCCGCGCTCGCCGAGCAGCACGAGTGGATCGACCACTGCTACGCCGCCGACAGCGTCGAGGAGATCCTGGAACGCCTGCACGCCACCGGCCTGCCCGCCGCCGCGGACGCCGCCGCCCAGCTGCGCGCCAAGTCCCCCACCATGCTCAAGGTGACCCTGGCCGCGCTGCGCCGGGCCCGCACCCTGCCCTCGCTGGCCGCCACCCTCGACCAGGAGTACCGGATCTCCTGCGCCGCCCTGGCCCACCACGACCTGGTCGAGGGCATCCGCGCCCAGGTCGTCGACAAGGACCGCGACCCGCACTGGTCCCCCGCCACCCTGGCCGAGGTCACCCCCGCCGACGTGGCCCGCTTCTTCGCCGCCCCCGAGAGCGGCGACCTGCACCTGGCCGGATGACACCGGGGTGACCATCGTCTCGCCTGTCGAGACTGGCATCCGGCGCGGCGTTCGGAGATCGTATCCAGCGGCAGAGGTTCCGCTCAGCGTGGAGAGGAAGAAACGGCGATGACCGAGTACGAGACGATCCTGGTCGACCGCAAGGGCCGGGTCGGCATCATCACCCTCAACCGGCCCAAGGCGCTCAACGCGCTCAGCACCGAACTCATGAACGAGGTGGTGGCGGCCGCCAAGTCCTTCGACCGCGACCCGGAGATCGGCGCCCTGGTGATCACCGGCTCCGCCAAGGCGTTCGCCGCCGGCGCCGACATCAAGGAGATGCAGGACAACCGCTTCCCCGAGGTCTACCTCGACGACTGGCTCGGCCCCTGGGACGAGCTCGGCCGCCTGCGCAAGCCGGTCATCGCCGCGGTCGCGGGCTACGCGCTCGGCGGCGGCTGCGAGTTGGCGATGCTCTGCGACATCCTGATCGCCGCCGACACCGCGAAGTTCGGCCAGCCCGAGATCACCCTCGGCGTCATCCCCGGCATCGGCGGCTCCCAGCGCCTGACCCGCGCCGTCGGCAAGGCCAAGGCCATGGATCTGTGCCTGACCGGCCGCACCATGGGCGCCGAGGAGGCCGAACGGGCCGGCCTGGTCTCCCGGATCGTCCCCGCCGACCAACTCCTCCCCGAGGCCCTCGCCACCGCCGAGAAGGTCGCCGCCATGTCCCTCCCCGCCGCCGTCATGATGAAGGAATCCGTCAACCGCGCCTTCGAAACCACCCTCGCCGAGGGCGTCCGCTTCGAACGCCGCCTCTTCCACGCCGCCTTCGCCACCGCCGACCAGAAGGAGGGCATGACCGCCTTCGCCGAGAAGCGCCCGGCCTCCTTCACCAACAAGTAACCCCCCGCAGGGGAAAGCCCCGCAGGGGAAAGCCCCGCAGGGGAAAGCCCCGCAGGGGAAAGCCCCGCAGGGGAAAGCCCCGCAGGGGAAATGAGGGCGGTGGTGATCGCCTTCAGGGTCGGCTTGTAGGTGAGCGTGCCGGCGAGGCGTTCCAGTTCGGTGCGGGCGTCCGGGCCGCCGAGGGTGGTGAGGGCGCGGATGGTGGCCGCGGCGGTCAGGGGGGAGCGGGGGCCGAGGCCGCGGCAGCGGATCAGAGCGGTTTCGGCCAGGGTGGCGAGGGCCCGGGCGGTGTCGGGGTGCGGTGGGGTGAGGGTGAGGAGGGCGGCGAGCCCTTGCAGGGCGCGCCAGTTGAACGGGTCGGGGTCGTGCAGGGCCGGGCCGGAGCGGTGGAAGGACGCGACCGCGTCGCGTCGCGGCTCTCCGGTCAGGGCGAACCACTCCGCGGCGGCCGCGCGCAGCCGTTCCGGCCCGACGGCGTCCACCAGCGGCTGTCCGGCCCGCAGCCATGTCGCGGTGGGCTTGGCCCCGGTCGCGGTGGCGGCGTGGGCCAGCAGTTCCCGCCAGCCGGCCCGGGCTCCGGGCCCGGCGGCGGCCAGGTCGGCGAGCGCCCGGTCCGCCCACGGCTCGCCGGGGTTGACCGCCGGTTCGGTGAACTGCCGTGCCAGCGCCGGGAGTTCGGCCGGGTCGGAGGCCAGGACGGCCGAGCGCCGGACGGTCGCCACCACCGCGTCGGGCAGCTGCCGCCCGGCGGCCAGTTCGGTCTCCACCAGGGCGGTCAGTCGCCAGCCTTCCCACAGGGCCAGCCGTCCGGCCGCCTCGGCCAGGAGCGGTTCCCGCCAGGGCGCCAGCTGCCGGGCCGAGAGTCCTTGTGCCAGCAGCACGTTGAGCGCGGCCAGGCCCCGGCACTGCGGCGGGGCGTGCACGGCGGTCTCCTCCAGCCCCTCGCTCAGCCGGACCAGCAGGCGCACCCGGCGTTCGGCCGGCCAGTCCTGGAGTTCCCGGACCAGCCCGCCGCCGTCCAGCGTCCAGTCGCCGCGGTGTTCGGCGTTGCGCCGGTGGAGGCTGCGGGCGACGGCCTCCAGGTCCCGGGAGTCGGCGAGTTCGCGGACGGCGGCCGGCCGGCCGTCGGGCTGGTGCTGCGGCATGGGGGTGCGGCCCTCCACTGGGTGGGTCCTCCGGATGGTCCTCCGGATGGTTCTCCGGGTGGTCCTCGCGGCGATCACGGGCACCCTACGCGGCGCCACCGACGGCCCCGGCCGGACCGGGACCGCCCCGCGCGCCGCCGTCCCCGGTCAGTTCGGGAGGCCGAACCGGACCGGTCGGCCGGCCGAGTCGACGTCCAGCGCGGGCGTGTTGGGGCCGGTGCCGTAGGTGAAGCGGTGGCTGCCGTCCTGCCCGCCGCCGGGGATGACGGTGGGTTCGGTGCCGGGGGCGAGGTCGGGCAGCCAGCGGGCGGCGAAGGCGTCGGCGGCCGGGCGGACCGCCCGCGCGGCCGCGGCGGCCTGTTCGGCCGGGACGGCGGGCGGTTCGGCGCCCGGGCCGGCGGAGACGGTCTCGAAGTCGCGGAGCCGTCCGGAGGGCCAGTCCACCGTGAGGAAGCCGCGGTCGACGGTGACCGACAGCTGGTCGACCCCGGGGGACAGGAAGCGCTGGGTGCGGATCACCCGGGCGTCCGGCCCGAACAGCAGCGCGGCGTCCTGCCGGGCCAGCCGCTGCTGTTCCGCGTCGGCCTCGACCGCGCCGGTGGCGACCGTCGGCGACAGCACCGCGGACTGCAGCAGCAGGACGGGGACGCCCACCGCGGCCGCCAGCAGGCCGGTCAGCCGCCGCTCCCGCCGGTCCGGGGCGATCCGGCGCCGCCGCGCCAGCAGCACCGCGCAGCCGAGCAGGACGCCGAGCAGGCCGCCGGCCGCGTTGCAGGCGAAGTCGCCGCTGTCGCAGGCCCGGCCGATCGAGGGCAGCATGCCCTGGGCGGTCTCGGTGGCGGCGCCCAGCGCGAGCACCCCGCCGGCGGCGGCCAGCGGCCGGCCGAAGGCGGGCACCGCGAACAGGCCGATCGGCAGGTACAGCAGGAAGTTGAGGCGTCCCTGCTCGGTGCGCAGGGCCAGCCACGGGTCGCCGCTCCAGGCGCACACCCGGGCGGCGCCGCCGCCGGTGGCGGTCGGGTAGAGCGTGACGGCGAGTTCCCCGGCCAGCGCGACCGCGAGCAGCAGGACGGCCCGGCGCGGCAGGCCGTGGCGCCGGGCCGCCAGGTGGCCGGCGGTGCCGAGCAGCAGGGCGAGGACCAGGAAGGCCGGGATCATCCCGGTGTTGCCGTGCAGGGCGGCGCGGATCATCGGTGCTCCGTCGGGGTGGGCGCGGCGCGCGCGGCCGGATCGGCGCGGATCCCCCCGCCTGCCCCTGACGGCACGTCACCGATCGGTGGGGAGCGGGGAGTTGCGGCGCGGACGTCCCCCCGTCGGCACCGTCACGGCCCCCGCTCCGTCGTCGGACGATCCGTCACTGTACACACTGTGCCCGGGCCGCACCGCCGCTTCGGGCGGTCACCGGATCGCCGGATCGCCGGATCGCCGGATCGCCGGATCGCCGGATCACTGGATCACCCGGGCGAGCCCGGACCGGGTGGCGGCGACCACCACCCGGTCGCCGGGGGCGAGCCGCCGGGAGCGGTCGGCGAAGTTCCACTGGTAGTCGTGGACGCGCCGGTGCAGCCGGACGGCGAGCACCCGGACGCCGCCGGGGCCCTCCAGGTCGCCGGTGTTGCGGCCGTCCAGCGCGGAGCCCTCCTCGACGGCGAGTTCGGCGATCAGCAGGACGTGGCGGAAGACCGAGAGGGTGCCGAGCACTTCGCGCCCCATCAGGGCGGCGGCGAAGGCGGGCGCGGCCAGGTAGGAGACCGAGCGGGAGGCGACGTTGCCCAGCGTGGCGTACACGTGGTGGGCGAAGTCGTCGTCGAACAGCCGCACCACGATCCGGACTTCGGGGCGGACGGCGCGGGCCTCCAGGGCGGCTTCCAGGTTGGCGGCGTCGTCGGAGGTGACGGCGACCACGGCCCGGGCGTGCTTGACCCGGGCCTGCTTGAGCTGGGCCTCCAGCGGGCCCTCGCCGATCAGCACCGGGATGCCCAGGGCGCGGGCGGCCGCGATGCCGCGGGCCTGCGGGTCGCGCTCCAGGCAGACCACGGGCAGGCCGGTGGCGTGCACCAGGGCGGCGACCCGGGTGCCGACGTTGCCGAGGCCGACCACGATGACGTGGTCCCGGGTGCGGGCGCCGGGCGGGCGGGGCAGGCCGCGGCGGCCGCTGGCCAGCGCCTCGACCACGATGGCGGTGGCGACGGGGACGAAGGTGATGCCGCAGAAGGTGATCAGCACCTGGGCGACCCGGGCCCAGGAGTCGCCGAGCACCTGCTGGCCGGGGACGTCGGGCTGCACCGCGCCGGCCGCGTCGAGCAGCGTGAAGTACACCGTCCAGCCGATCCCGCCGGAGTGCGTGGTGTGGGTGGCCAGTACCGCGCCGCCGATCACGATCGCCGCGAACGCGGTGATCAGGATCATCCGCAGCCGGGTGTTGGTGAAGTACTTGAGGCTGTCGAGCAGCCACCACTTGAGCCGCTTGCGCAGCGGCTGGCGCAGCGGCGGTTCGGTGTCCAGGCTCTGCAGCGCGGCCAGGCCGCCGGGGCCGTGGTCGAGCGCCGGGTCGGGCCGGGCGACCGGGCCCAGCGCTTCGCCGCCACCGAGGAGTTCGGCGATCCGGATGAAGTCGGCGGCCCGGCCGCCGGTCTCCGGCAGCAGCCGGAGCCGGCCGAGGTCCTGGCGGTCGATCCGGTCGGCGACCAGGCAGATCTGGTTGGGGCGGATGTCGGCGTCGTAGGCGACGTACAGCTGCCGCCCGCCGACGTCGACGGTGTGCGGGCGGCTCAGGGCGCCGTTGGCGAAGGCGGGCGCGGCGGTGGCGGAGCCGGAGAGCGCGGCGCAGTTGGGGAGCAGTTTCTCCAGGTGCTCGCCGAGGCGCTGGTTGAAGATCCGCAGCACGATCCGGACGCCGGGGTTGCGGTTCTCGGCGGCGAGCGCGGCGTGGATGTTCTCCTGGTCGGTGCCGTCCATCAGCGCGATGCCGCGGGCCTGCTCGATCCGGGCCGCGCCGAGCGCCTCCCCGGTCACCGTGGAGTACTCCAACACGGCCGTCACCCCGGGTATTTGGGCGATCGCCGGCCCGTGCTCCCGGGACCGGTCGGGCACCACGGCGACGACCGGCACCTCGTACTGCTCGGTGAGCTCCAGGATCAGCCGGTGCGCGAGCGAGTTGCCGCCGCACACGATGTAGTGCCCGCCGGGCCCGGCCTCTTCCGCCCCCGGCTCGACCGTCCCCGCCCCGTCCTCCGGGCTCCCCCGCCCCTGGTCCGTCATAGCGTCAGATGGTAGACGGCCCGTCAGGACGCGTGGGTGAACGGACGGTATCGGATCCGGGTGCGGGCGGGGCGGTCCGTTCGTCCGTCCGGCGGAGCCTGCCGCGCCCCGGGGGTGGTGGGGCGCGGAGGCTGGTGGGTGTGTCCTGTCCGTTCCGTCCCGCCCCCCTCGGAGGAGCCATGAGTGCCCCGTACCGGATCGACTCCCGCAACGACCTGCCCGGGCCGTTCCAGCAACTGGCCCGGCTGGCCTGGCAGGCGGTGCTGGCGGGCGGGCTGATCTCGCTGGCGCTGGGGATCGTGGTGCTGGTGTGGCCGAAGCAGACGCTGTGGGTGATCGGCGTGCTGTTCGGCCTGTACCTGCTGGTGATCGGCGTGGTGCAGCTGGTCGGCGCGTTCGGCACGCACGCCTCGACGGCGCTGCGGGTGCTGGCGTTCGTCAGCGGGGCGATCTGCGTGCTGCTGGGCCTGCTGTGCTTCCGTTCGGCGGCCCAGTCGGTGCTGCTGCTGGCGCTGTGGATCGGGATCGGCTGGCTGTTCCGCGGCATCACGCAGTTGGCGGCGGTGGCGTCGGACCCGATGATGCCGGCCCGCGGCTGGCAGGGCTTCGTCGGCGGTCTGAGCGTGCTGGCGGGCGTCGTGCTGATGGTCTGGCCCGCGCACTCGATCACCGCGCTGGCGATCCTGGCGGCCTGCGGCCTGCTGGTGATCGGCGTCACCGAGATCGTCGCGGCGCTGCGGATCCGCAGCGGCGCCAAGCTGTACCCGCACGACCTCTGACGCCCCGTCCGCCCGTACGTCGAAGGGGCCCCGGGCCGGTGGTGTGACGCACGTCTCGCCACCGGCCCGGGGCTTCGATGTCACGGATCCGGCCGCCGGCCGCTCTCAGTCCCGGAAAGCGTCCACCGGTTCTGGAGAGAGATCACTGGCATGGAGATCCTGCGGTACGTCCTCCTCGTCTTCCACCTGTTCGGCTTCGCCGCGATCCTGGGCGGGATCTTCTACCAGCTGCGCGGGAAGGACCCGGTGGTCGGCGGCTACGTGCTGACCAGCGCGGTGGTGCAGCTGGTGACCGGCGCCGGGCTGATCGCGGTCCGGCACGCCCTGGACCTGCCGGTGTCGGACCCGAAGATGGCCGTCAAGCTGGCGCTGGACGTGCTGATCGCGGCGGTGGCCGTGGCCGGCGTCCGCAACCGGAAGGCGTGGCCGTTCTTCACGGTGGCCTCGCTCACCGCGGCCGAGGTGGTCGTCGCCGTCGCCTGGACGTGACGGCCGCCCCGGCCCGGCGGCTCAGCTGCCGGCCGCCCCGGCCCCGGCGGCTCAGCTGCCGACCGGGGCGGGCCGCTCGGGGGCGAGCGAGTTGCCGGCCGGGATGCGGCCGCAGTCGGACGGGGCGGCCTTCCCGGCGAACCGGTCGTTCAGGTAGAGCACCGCGGTGGGCGCCCACGGGACGGCCGCGCCGAGGTGGCTGAGCAGGTCGTACTGCTGGTACTTGATGCTGCCGTTGCCGGTGGCGCAGTACTGCCGGGCCAGCGCGCGGACGTCGCCGGCCACCATCACGCCGTCGCCGGTGCCGATGCCGGAGATGTTGCTGAAGGTGCCTTCCAGGACGCCGCCGTTGCCCTGGGCGAGGTAGCCGGGGACGGTGGGGGTGGCGGCCGAGCCGAGGTTGACCTTGTTGACGGCGTCCAGGTACTCGGGGATCGAGTTCGGGTCGGCGTAGGCGGGCTTGGCGAGCTTCTGCCAGGTCAGGCCGGGGTACTGGCCGAGCGCGTTGACGATCGAGGCGTCCTGCATCTTCGCGAACACCTGCTTGCCGTAGTCGCTCAGGTAGGGCTGCAGGTCGAAGCCGTAGGCGCGGGCCACGCCGGTGATCGCCATCGGGATGACGCCGGGCCACACCACGCCCCCGGCCACGTACTTCAGGTTGTGCGCGGGGTCGACCAGCAGGCCGCCCTCGGCGAAGCCGACCAGGCGGCGGTTGACGTCGGGGGCGTAGGAGGGGGCGAGGGCGGCGGCCCAGTTGGTGGCGATCGCGCCGCCGGAGTAGCCGAGCAGGCCGAACCGGGTGTCGGCGTCCATCCCGGTGGCGGTGGAGGCGGAGGCGGCCCGGATCGAGTCCAGCGTGGTGGTGCCGTACTCGGGTCCGGCGGCGAAGTCCGCGGTCTGCCCCTCGGTGTCGGGGATGACCACGTCGTAGCCCTGGAGCACGAACGGGACGACGAACAGCGCCTCGGCGTTGGCGATCGCGCCGCCCAGGCTGACGTCGCCGGCCACCGCCCGGGAGGGGGCGTGCTCGGGGTTCAGCGAGTCGTAGAAGGACTGGTAGGAGACCGCCCTGCTGCCGTCGCTGCCCAGTCCGCGCACCACGGTGGTGACGCCCGCGCTGGGGCGGCCCTGCGCGTCGGTGGTGCGGAACAGCAGCTGGACGGCCTGCACGGGGGTGGGCAGGCCGAGCAGGTGGTAGGAGAGGGTCCGGGTCTTGAGCACGGTGCCGGGTGCGATCGAGGACAGCGGGGTGCTGCCGTCGTAGCGGTAGAACGGGTCGGCCGCGGTGGTGGCGGCCGTCGCGGTGGTGGTGGCGACGGGGGCTGCGGTGGCGAGGGCGGCGGCGGCGAGGGCGGTGGCGATCAGCCGGGCGGCTCGGTTCATGGCGGTTCCCGTTTCTGCGTGGGGGCGGTGGCGCGACCTGGAGAACGGTGGGGGATCGCGGGAGTTACCTACGGGTAGGTAACCTCCGGGGACCATGATGACCGCGCCGCCCGGCCCCGTCGCCGGGTCGTCGCCCAGAGATTCACGAGGTGGATTGTGACCGCGTCCAACGCCGGGCCCTCCGGCGAACTCGCCGCCGGCGGGCCCCGGTTCGGCGGCCGCCCGGTCCACCTGCGGCTGCTCGCGCTGGCGCCGGTGCTGGCCGCCGAGGTGATGGTCCGGCTGCTGGACCGGCTCCCGGCCTACCACGCGCTGCCGCCCGAGCAGTTGCGCGGCGAGATCACCCGTCAGGTCGAGCGCGGCATCCGGGCGTTCGTCGAGGTGATGCGCACCGGCGTGCTGCCCGGCGAGGCCGAACTCGCCCGGATCCGCGAGTCCTCGGCCCGCCGCGCCGACGAGGGCGTGCCGCTGGAGTCCGTGGTCGGCGCCTACCACCTGGGCGCCCAGCTCTGCGCGGCCCGCCTGCTGGCCGAGGCCGACCCCGCCGACCTGCCCGACGTCGCCACCGCCCAGGACCGGCTGCTCGGCTACCTGCGGGTGGTCAGCTGCGCGGTCGCCGCCGGGTACGTGCAGGAGCGGCAGACCGCGCTCGGCGACGAGCAGGTCTCCCGGCAGGCCCTGCTCTCCCGCCTGCTGGAGGGCGGCGACCCGCGGGCCGCCGCCGACCGGGCCGGCATCCGGCTGCCCGCCCGCTACCTGGTGCTCTCGCTGGCGATCGGCCCGCACCCCGACGAGTCCCGCCCGGGCGTCAACCGCTCGGTCGTCGCCCGCCGCAAACTCCGGCGCCTGCGCACCGAGTTGGAGCGCCACACGGACGGGGTGCCGCTGGCCTCGCTGGCCGCCGGCGGCGGGCCGGTGCTGCTCCCCGACGACTCCCCCGACCCGGCCCCCGACCGCGCCGCGCTGGCCGCCCTGCTCGACCGCCTCGCCCGCGCCTGCGGCGCCGACCTCACCGCCGGGGCCGCCACCGCCGCCCCCGAGGAGGTCGCCGGGGCCGCCCGGCTGGCCGCCGACGTCCGCCAGGTCGCCGAGGCCACCGGCCGCGGCCCCGGCCTGCACCTGCTCGACGACGTCCTGGTCGAGTACCAGCTCAGCCGCCCCGGCCCGGCCCGCGAAGCCCTCGCCGCCCTGCTCGCCCCGCTCGCCGGCCGCCCCGAACTCCTCACCACCCTGCGGGCGTTCCTCGCCTGCGGCCTCGACCGCCGCCGCACCGCCACCCGCCTCCAGATCCACCCCAACACCGTCGACTACCGCCTGCGCCGCACCGCCGACCTCACCGGCCTCGACGCCGTCCGCGGCGCCGACCTGCTCACCCTGCGCGCCGCGATCGCCGCCCACGACACCGCGACGGCCCTGCCCTGACGCCCGCTCAGGACAGTTTCACCGTCACGTCGAACAGCAGGTAGCCGGCGAGCTGCCCGACGACCCCGTCCTGCTGCTCCCCGATCAGCGCCCCCGTCCCGTCCGCGAGCCCGGCCCCGCCGCCGTTCATCGGCACCCCGACGCCGGGCATGCGCACCGTCACCAGCCGGGCCGAGCCCGGCACGTAGCGCAGCAGGACCTTGCGGGCGGCGAAGAAGTCGCAGGAGTCCCAGACCTCGCGGGCGTTGTCCGCCGTCAGGTAGCCGGTCAGCCCCGGGTTGTACAGCGGTTCGGCGGGCAGTTCGACGTGCGCCCGGGCGTTCTGCAGCTTCGCGGCCGCGTTCCCCCGCGCGCCTTCGGCCGGCGAGGCCATCGAGTCGAAGTTCGCGGCGACGGCGTTGTTGTAGAACAGGTACACCTGGTAGGTGTGCCCGTCGAGGGCCACCACCTGCTCGCCGAACTTCGCGTCCGACTGCTTGTCCCGGCACTGGACGAAGTTGCGCTCGTCGCCCTGGACCGGGTCGTCGGTGATGGAGTTGAACACCGGGTAGGTGGCCGGGGACGACATCAGGAAGGTGGTCCGGTCCGGCCCCCACCCCCCGCCGTTGTCGATCCGCTCGCCCGCCGGAGCGGACACCGCGGGTGCCGGGCCGGGCGTGACCGCGGCCGCCGCCGTCGCCCCGGCCGCCGGGCCCGCGGCGCCCTTGCGCTGCGCGGCGGTGTGCAGGACGTAGGCACCGCCGCCGAGCAGGGCCGCGGCCAGCGCCACCGCGATCCACCGCGCCCGGTACCGCCGGGGCGGCGACTGGGGAGCGGCCTGGACGACGGTCGCCGAGGCGGCCTGGACGACCGGCCCGTGGAAGGTGCCGCCCTCGATCCTGTTGCTGTTCTCCATCGCCGCTCCGCCCGTCCGGTCCGCTCCCGGCGGACAGTCAGAACGTACACCTGGCACGGAAGTTGGGACATGTGTTCACGCCGTCGCCGTCACCCCCGCGACCGCCAGCAGCAGGACCGCCGAGACCGCCGAGAGGCGGCGGGCCGCGGCCGGGGTGGCGCCGAAGCGGTGGCCGAGGCGGGCCGCGCCCAGGGCCACCGCCGAGTAGACGGCCGCGCAGCACAGCACGTTGACCGCGCCGAGGGCCGCGACCTGGCCGCCGACCGGGAGGGGGCCGTCCGGGGTGACGAACTGCGGGACCAGCGACAGGTAGAGCAGCAGGCCCTTCGGGTTGAGCAGCGCGGTCAGCAGGGACTGCCGCAGCACCGTCCGCGCGGGCTGCGGCCGGGCCGCGGCCAGGGCCCGGGCGCCGTCGCCGCGGCGCAGGGCCAGCAGCATGCCCGCGGCGAGCAGCACCAGGTAGCCGGCGCCCGCCAGCCGCAGGACGGGCAGCAGGGCGGGGACGGCCCGCAGCGCGGCGGCCAGTCCGGCGGCGGAGAGCAGGGTGTGCACGGCGTAGCCCGCGCAGACGCCGGTGACCGCGGTGAGCGCGGCGCGCCGCCCCTGGCCGAGGCCGCGGGCGGCGATGTACAGCCAGTCGGGGCCGGGCGTGCAGACCAGCAGCACGTCGACGCCGAGGAAGAGCAGCAGGGCGTGCGGGTCCATGGGCACCTTCGGGACGGCCCCGGGGAGGGGCGGAAATCTCAACCCCTGGACGCTAGCCGTCCACCGTTGGCAGCCGATGTCCCGTTTTCGCTGGTCAACGCCCCGCTCTGGCAGAATGTTGCGCCATGGACCGCCTTGACCGCAGAATCCTCCACGAGCTCCAGCAGGACGGCCGGATCAGCAACGCCGACCTGGCCGACCGGGTCGGCCTGACGCCGTCCCCGTGCCTGCGCCGGGTCCGGCACCTGGAGCAGCAGGGCGTGATCCGCGGCTACCGCGCCCGGCTCGACCCGGCCGCCGTCGGCCGCGGCTTCCAGCCCTTCGTCACGGTGGTGATGCGCCACGAGGACCGGGCCACCGTCGCCGAGTTCGAGCGCCGGGTGGCCGAACTGCCGGAGGTGGTCGAGGCGCACCGCCTGTTCGGCGACCCGGACTACCTGCTGCGGGTCGCGGTGGCCGACCTCGCCGCGTACGAGCGCTTCGTCACCGACGTGCTCTCCGGCCTGCCGGGCATCGCGCAGGTGCACTCGCACCTGACGATGAAGCAGGTGAAGGCCGACACCGGCATCCCCGTCGGCTGAGCCCCTGCCGTCCCCGCCGGCTGAACCCCTGCCGTCCCCATCGGCTGAACCCGACCGACGCCCGTTCAGACCGCGGCCGCGGGCTCCCCGGGGACGTGCTCGATCCGGCGCAGCGAGTGGAAGTGCACCACCGTCGGCGGGTGCTCCAGTTCGTTCAGCTCGCCCTCCGACCAGACCGGCCGGAACCGCCACATCGGGCCCGCGTACGCCCGCAGGGCCTCCTCGTCCCGCCAGCGGGTGATCATCTGGACCCGGTGGTCCCCGTCGGCGCAGGCCCGGAGCAGTTCGCCGCCGAGGAAGCCGTCCCACCGGCCGAGGCCGGGCAGCACGGTCGAGGCGAGCCTGGCGCAGAAGTCCTCGGCCCGGTCCGGGGCGACCTGCGCCTCCCAGATTCGGATGATCATCTCGGCCTCCTCGGCTGAACACCGGACCCTGCTGCCCATTATCGGACGACCCCTCTCCTTTTCCTCCCGCTTCCTCCGCCTTTCTCCGTTCGGACCGCCGCCGATTGCCGCCTGCCCCTCCCGGGCCAAGACTCGGCGGTGAACCCGTTCGACGAGAGGAGCCCCGACATGGCGGTCTGCGTGGTGTGCCAGAACGACTACTGGCTGTCCTTCGAGATCAAGACGATCACCGGCGACACCTACGTCTTCGACAGCTTCGAGTGCGCGATGGAGAAGCTCGCCCCGCGCTGCGAGCAGTGCACCGTCCGCATCGTCGGCCACGGCGTCGAGGTCGCCGGCCGCTTCTTCTGCTGCGCCCACTGCGCCCGCGCCAACAGCGTCCTGGGCGCGGAGGTCCGCGACGCGGTGGGCAGTCACCCGTCCTGACCCCGGCACCGACGAGGGGCGGCCACCGCAGTGTGCGGCGGCCGCCCCTCGTCCGTCACCGGCCTTCGCCGAGCAGCGCGTCGACCGCCGCCTCCGCAGTACCGGCGATCCGGAAGGCCGCGGCGGCGGCCGCGGTGTCCTCCCGGGCGCCGACCGCGTCGCCGAGCGCCTGCCGGGCCCCGGCCCGGCGGCCGAGGCACCGGCCCCGCCGGTCGTGGTCGCCGAGGACCAGGCAGCGGTCGGCCGCCCCGGTCCAGTGCTCGGCGGCAGCCGCGTACCGCCCCGAGCCGTGGAGCAGGATGCCCGCGTTCTCCAGGGCCGTGCACTGAAGGTCGAGGTCGCCCAGTTCGTGGCCCACCCGCAGGACGGTCTCCAGCACCTGCAGCGCCTCGTCCGGGCGGCCCGCCTTGACCAGCGCCGTGCTCCGGTGGAGGCGCACCTGGGCCGCCATGTAGGTGTCCCCGAGTTCGTCCATGCTCTCGACGGCCTCGGCGAGCCGATCGACGACCTCCTGCGGGTCGTCCTCATCGGCCAGCCCCCGGAGCAGGGTGAGGTTGGCGCCGACCCGGACGGCCAGGTAGTGGTCCAGGGAGTCGTGCGCGGCCCGCAGCGCCGCCTCGAAGGCTTCTGCGGCCTCGGCCCGCAGGTGCTGGTCGCGCAGCACCATGCCGAGGTTGTTGAGCGTGATCGCCTCGCCGTGTCGGTCGCGGATGGCCCGGCAGACGACGAGGTCGGCCCGGTACGCCTCGGCTGCCTCGGGCAGCCGCCGCAGCTGGTGCAGGGCCCGCCCGAGGTTGGTGTACGCCATGCCGCGTTCCCGCAGGCTCCCGTCCGGCGGGTACATCGCCAGTGCTTCGTGCAGCACTTGCACGGCTTCGGCGCACCGGCCCATCTGCTGGTACGTCAGCCCGAGGTTGGTCAGGACCGCGGCCTCCAGCTGGGCCTCACCGCGTTCGGCGCACAGTTTCCGCGCCCGTCGGTAGGACGCCTCGGACTCCGTGAAGCGGCGCAATTCGCGCTGGGCCGTGCCGAGGTTGTTGAGGATCTCGGGCTCGGCCAGCCTGATCAGCGGGTCGCGCGCGGTGCTGGCGGTGTCGAGGGCCTTCCGGGCGATGGCCTCGAAGTCCTCCAGGTGCCGCCGCAGGCTCTGGTGGTCGATCAGCAGCGCGTGCAGCACCACGGTGATGTCGGGGCGCCCGAGTTCGGGCGCGGTCAGGGCGGCGGCCCGGAGGTTGGGGTACTCGGCGTCCAGCCATGCCAGCGCGGCGGCCCGGCCCGGGAAGCGCCGACCGGGTGCTTCGCCGGGCTGGAGCTGTTGGTCGGCGGCGGCCGCGAGGTCGCGGTAGAGCATCAGCATCCGCCCGGTGGCGGCGGTCCGGGCCGCCGGGGTGTCCTTCTCCCGACAGAGTTCCTCGGCGTACAAGCGCATCAGGTCGTGCATCCGCCAGCGGTCGTGCACGGCGGCGGGCTGGACCAGGTGGGCGCGGGCCAGGGCGTGGGTGAGCGGCTCGACGTCATCGGGCGGCAGGTCGGCGAGGTGGGCGGCGGTCTCGGTGGACAGGTCGGGGCCGGGGTTGAGCGACATCAGCCGGAACAGACGGGCCTGGTCGGGCGGCAGGTGGCGGTAGGAGAGCTGGAAGGCTGCGCGGACGGCGAGGTCCTCGCGGGCGAGCCGGGCCAGGCGGCGCCGGGTGTCGCGCAGTGACTGCGCCATCGCGGACATCGGGCGGGCCGGGAGGTCGCCGAGCAGGGCGGTGACCACGGCGAGGGCGAGCGGGAGGCCGCCGCAGAGTTCGGCGGTCTCCCGAGCGGCGTCGGGCTGGTCGGCGACCCTCCGGTCGCCGGGGTGCAGCCGGTCCAGCCCTCGGGCGAGGAGCGCCACGCCGTCGTCGGCCGCCAGCACCGGCAGGTCGAGCACGGGCAGTTGGAGGTCGCTGAGGGTGTGCCGGGAGGTGACCAGCAGCGGGATGCCCGGCACGTTGGGCCGCAGCGGGTCGACCTGGGCGCGGGAGCCGGCGTTGTCGAGCAGCACCAGCAGCGGCTGCTCGCGCGCGTACGTGCCGAGCACGGTGCGGTAGAGCACGGTCCGCTCCGCGGTCTCGGCGGGCACCTGCCCGTCCGGGACGCCGAGGGCCCGCAGTAGCGAGCCGAGAGCGCGGTGCGGGTCGACCCGGCGGTCCTCGTCGTAGCCGAACAGGTCGAGGAACAGCACCCCGCCCGGATAGCGGCCGGGCAGTGCCAGGGCTCGGTGGACGGCGTGTACGGCGAGTTCGGTCTTGCCCGCGCCCGGTAGGCCGGTGATCAGCCGGCCGGCCGGGTCGGGTCCTTCCAACTGCTCTACCAGTTCGGCGAGTTCGGCGTCCCGGCCGACCAGCACCGGGGACCGGGCAGGCAGGCCCCCGAGGGCCCGCAACTGCGGTGCGGGCGGCAAGAAAATGGCCTGCTCCGCCTGAACGGCCGGCCCGAAGAACGTCCCGCCGTTGATGCTGTTCCGGTTTCCCACGGTCCCCCCGGTGGTGCGTCAGAAGGTGAACCTTAGCCCGGCCGGGGACGGGGCGGTGGTGGCGCGGATCTCCGGGAGGCGGGTGAGCAGTTCGCGCAGCAGGATCCGCAGGTGCCGGCGGGCCAGGTGGGCGCCGAGGCAGAAGTGCGGGCCGCCGCCGCCGAAGCCGAGGTGGGGGTTGGGCGAGCGGGTGATGTCGAAGGTGTCGGGGGCGGCGAAGACCGTCCCGTCGCGGTTGGCGGAGCCGTGGCAGAGCAGCACCCGGTCGCCCGCGGCGAGCCGGATGCCGGACAGCCGGTGGTCGACGGCGACGGTGCGGTGGGAGCGGGCGAACGGGGCGGCGCAGCGGGCGATCTCCTCCACCGCGCCGCCCAGGTGCGCGTCCGGGTCGGCGAGCAGCAGGGCGCGCTGGGCGGGGTTGGCGGTGAGCAGGTGCAGGCCGTGGGTGAGCGCGTCGCGGGTGGTCCGGGCGCCGTGGGTCAGCAGCAGGGAGCAGAAGGCGGCCAGTTCGCGGGTGCCGGGGCCGCGGCCGTCCGGGGCGGGGGCGGCCAGCGCGGAGAGCAGGTCGCCGGTCGGCCGGCGGCGGCGTTCGCGGACGGCGGCGGAGACCGCCAGCCGGAGGGCCAGCCGGGCCCGCGGGCCGTCGCCCCCGGTGGGCGCCGCGGTCCGGTGCAGGCGTTCGGGCGGCAGGCCGAGCAGGGCGCAGAGCGCCCGGTGCGGGAACTCGGCGGCGACGGCGGCCACGAAGTCGGTCGGGCGCTCCCGTTCGACCCGGTCGACCAGTTCGGCGGCGAGGGCCCGGAGGTCCCGCTCGGCGTCGGCGGCGGGCCGGGGCGGGAACGCCCGGCCGACCGTCCGGCGCAGTTCGGCGTGCCGGGGGCCGTCCAGGTCGAGCAGCGAGTCGCCGAACAGCGCCCGCGCCACCCACCGGGACGGCCCCGGCCCCGACAGGTACACCTCCGGCGCCCGGCCGGCCGCCGCCACGTCGGCGTGCCGGACCAGCGCCCAGCAGCGCCGCCCCGTCGCCCGGTCGGTGAACCCGACCGGGCCGGGGCGCTCGCGCAGGCGGGCGAACGCCACCGCCCGCGCCTCCTCGGGGAGCCGCCAGAACGCGGGGTCGCCGAGATCGATGCCGCGCGGGGCGGCGTCCACGGATACGGCCATGGGGACGTTATCGCGCAGGCCGTGACGCTACGTCAAATCGCCGTCACCGTAGGCGACCGGCCCGGGCACCGGACGTCACGCCTGCGGGTCGGTGGCGTACGGGTTCCGGCCGTGGGGCTGCTGGCCGTAGGGGTTCTGGCCGTACGGGTTCTGTCCGTACGGCTGCTGGCCGTAGGGGTGCTGCCCGTACGGCGACTGTCCGTGCGGCGGCTGGTCGTACGGCGGCTGTCCGTACGGCGGCTGATCGTCGCGTTCCGGCTCCGGGTCGTCGTCCGTCGGCTCCGGGTCCGGCGCGTCCTCGGGCTCGTACGGGGCGAGTTCGCGGGCCAGCAGGGTCGCGCCGGCCACCGCGCCGGGCATCGCCAGCACCGTCACCACCGGGACCAGGAACAGCAGGGCCAGGCCGGCGCCGAAGCCGAGCGTCATCGGCAGCCGGGAGCGCAGCAGCCGCAGCCGCTGCTTCTGGGTCAGGCCGCGCTTCTGCAGCGGCGTGCCGGTCAGTTCGACGGCCAGGTAGAAGCCGGAGACGCAGAGCGCCACCACCGGGACGACGGTCTGCCCGAGCACCGGGACGAACCCGCACAGGAACAGCACGATCCCGAACGCGGCCGCCCGCAGCAGCACCGCGAGGCTGTCCCGGGCGGCGGTCCACAGCTGCCGCCAGAGCGGGACGTCCGGTTCCGGCGGGCCGCCGCCCTCGGTCTCCTCGACCTTCGCCGACAGCGACTCGTAGAACGGTTCGCCGATCAGCAGCGCCACCGCCGTGAAGGTCAGCATCGCCAGCAGTCCGCCCGCGCCGACCGCCACCACGGCGAGGACCGTGCGCACGACGTCGCGCCACAGTTCGCTCCAGCCGTCCGCGAACGGCGTCGCCCAGGCGGCCAGGTCGCCCGCGTACACGATCAGCACCGCCAGCGCGGCCACGTAGCCGACCAGGGCGATCAGCGCCGGGATCATCCCGAAGCCCCACCAGCGGCCGTGCCGCGCCACCCACCGCTGCCCGTTGAACAGGAACCGCAGTCCCGCCCCGAAATCTCGCATTCCCGAACCTTAAAGGAACCGTCAAACCGGCCGGGCGCCCACCCGTCGCCGCCCCGCCGGCCGTTCCGGCCCGTGCGGCCCCGGCCCGGGCCGCACGGGCGGTCTCAGGGGGTGCCGCCGCCCGCCGGGGCGGGGACCCGGTCGGTGGTGGTGGCGGCGGGCCGGGCGGCGCCGCGCAGGATCCCGGCGGACGCGGCGGCGGTGGCGCACAGCAGGGTGAGCAGCAGGAAGGCGTGGTTCAGGGCGGTCAGGTGGGTGAGCCAGCCGATGACGGCGGGGCCGGCCAGCATGCCGAGGTAGCCGAGCCCGGCGACCCGGGAGACGTTGGCGCCCGCGGCGGCGGGGTCGGCGTGCCCGGCGGCGCTGAACAGCTGCGGGACGCACCCGGACAGGCCGAGGCCGAACAGCGCCCAGCCGAGGAACGCCGCCCACACCCAGGGCGTCAGCGCGGCGACGGTGATGCCGAGCGCGGCCGTCGCCGCCCCGTACCGCAGCACGGCGGTCGCCCCGTGGCGGGCCGCGAACCGGTCGGCGAGCAGGCGGCCGACGGTCATCGCGGCCGCGTAGGTGCCGTAGGCGAACGCGGCGGTGCTCGCGGGCGCGCCGAGCACGTCCTTGAGGTGCAGGGCGCTCCAGTCGTTGGCGGCGCCCTCGCTGAGCATCACCATCAGCGCCAGCACGGCGAGCACCCGGATCCGGCGGCGGGCGCCGTGGTCGGCGGGGGCGGCGCTGCCGGTAGGGGCGGCGCTGCCGGTAGGGGCGGCGCTGTCGGTAGGAGCGCCGCTGTCGGCGGCGGCCGCGGGGGCTCCGGCCGGCGTCCCCTCGGGAGCGTCGGCGGGCGCCGCGGTGCCGGGCAGCAGGCTGCGGGCGGTCAGCAGGGCGACGGCGAGGCCGGCCGCGCCGAGCAGGGCGAGGGTGGCGGCCGGGCCCAGGCCGGTGGCGGCGGCCGCGGCGGCAGCGCCGGCGGCGATCACCCCGCCGACCGAGAAGGTGGCGTGGAAGCCGGACATCACGGGGCGCCCGTACGCCTGCTCCACGTGCACGGCGTGGGCGTTCATGCTGACGTCCAGGCAGCCGTTGGCGAAGCCGAAGACCAGCAGCGCGCCGGCCAGCGTCCACGGGTTCGGGGCCAGGCCGGGCAGCACCAGCGACGCGGCGCACAGCGCGCCGGAGGCCGGGACGACGGTGCGCGCGCCGAGACGGTCGGTCAGGCTCCCGGCCGCCCGCATGCCCGCGAAGGCGCCCAGGCCCAGCAGCACCAGCAGGCCGCCGAGCGCGGCGTGGCCGATGCCGACCCGGGACTCGACCGCGGGGATGTGCACCACCCAGGCGCCCATCAGGGTGCCGCACAGGACGAAGTAGACGTAGGTCGCCACGCGGGCGGCTCGGAGCCGGTGTTCCATGCCGACGACCATAACGAACATCCGAGCTGTTCGAAAGTGGGCTCAACGAACAGATTGCCTGTGCGTTGCGGGGTGCGGTTCAATCTCGGTATGAACAACTCGGAGCGGCACGCCCTGATCGCCCAGACCGTCCGGGACGCGGGCAGCGCCACCGTCCCGGAGCTCGCCGCCCTCACCGGCGCCTCCGAGATGACCGTCCGCCGCGACCTGGACGCCCTCTCCGCCCAAGGCGTGCTGGAACGCTTCCGCGGCGGCGCCCGCACCCTGCTGCTGCGCGGCGAGGAACCCCCGTTCGCGCTGCGCGCCCGCGAGGCCGTCGACGCCAAACGCCGGATCGCCGCCGCGATCTCCGCGCTGATCGCCGACGGCGAGACCGTCGTCCTCGACAGCGGCACCACCTGCCTGGAACTCGCCCGCCTGCTGCGCGAACGCCCCGTCACCGTGATGCCGCTCTCGCTGCCCGCCATCCACGTCCTTGGCGACGCCCCCGGCCCGGCCACCCTGATCGTCCCCGGCGGACAGCCCCGCGCCGCCGAGGGCGCCCTCACCGGCCCGCTCACCCTCGCCTCGCTCTCCGCCCTGCGCTTCGACACCGCCGTCGTCGGCTGCTGCGCGCTCAGCGCCGCCGACGGCCTGACCGCCTACGACCTCGACGACGCCACCGTCAAGAAGGCCGCCACCGCCGCCGCCCGCCGCACCGTCGCCGCCGCCGACGGCGGCAAACTCGGCCGCACCGCCTTCGCCCGCGCCGTCCCCACCGACCGCATCCACACCCTCGTCACCGACCCCACCGCCCCCGCCGCCGAGATCACCGCCCTCGAGGACGCCGGCGTCACCGTCACCCTCGCCTGACCCGGCGCCCCGCCCGGCGTGCCGCGACCCCCCGGCGCGGGTACCCGGAGAGGGTGGACGGCACGGACCCGCGACAGGACGACGGAGGTGGCCGGTGAACGGTCGGGTGACGGCGGAACAGGCCCGGGCATGGCTGGACGTCGCGGTGGCCGAGGCGGAAGCCGGACTCGCGGAGGGCGGCATCCCGATCGGAGCCGCCCTGTTCCGGCGCGACGGACGGCTCCTCGGCCGCGGACACAACCGCCGCGTGCAGGACGGCGACCCCTCCCTGCACGCCGAGACCGCCGCGTTCCGCGCCGCCGGCCGGCTGCGCGGCTACCGCGACACGGTGATGGTCACCACCCTCTCCCCCTGCTGGTACTGCTCGGGCCTGGTCCGCCAGTTCGGCATCGGCCACGTGGTGATCGGCGAATCCACCACCTTCACCGGCGGCCACGACTGGCTCGCCGCCCACGGCACCGGCATCACCCTGCTCGACGACCCGCACTGCGTCCGCCTGATGGCCGACTTCACCGCCGCCCGCCCCGACCTCTGGTCCGAGGACATCGGCGAATGACCCAGCCCCCACCGGAACGGCACCGCCCGCCGCCGCGCCCCGGGCGCAACGACGGGCGGACGCCCCACTCCTGACGAACCGTCAGCCGCGCACGGAAGCCACCGCGGCCCCCAGCGCCTCCTTGATCCGCGGCCCGAGCCGGGCGAACCCCAGCTCCTTCATCGCCGCCCGCAGCAACTCGTCGTCACTGCGCTTCTCCCCGTCCGAGTCCAGCCAGCCCACCAACGCGACCAGCTCCTCCGCGGAGTACCCGGTGATCGGCTTCCCCGGCACCAACTCGGGCTTCGCCCACCCCGCCGCCACCGAAACCGGCGCCGGCTCCTCCAGCACCACCTCCGGCACGACCACGGGCTCAACGGCAACCGGCTCAGGCTCCGGCTCCGGCTCCGGCTCCGGCTCCGGCTCGGGCTCGGGCTCAACGACCTCGACGGCTTCCGGCTCGGGTTCAGTCACCGGCTCGACAACAGCCTCGGGCTCCGGCGCCTCGGCAACGGCCTCAGGCTCGGCCTCGACCTCAACGGCCTCCGGCTCCTCGACGGCAGCCTCAACCTCGGGCTCAGCAGCTTCAGCTACCTCAACGGCCTCCGGCTCCGGCTCAGCCACCGGCTCCTCAGCAACCTCGGCAACCTCCGGCTCGACGGCCTCCGGCTCCTCGGCGACAACCTCGGCCTCCGGCTCCAGCTCAGTCACCGGCTCCTCGGCCACAACCTCGACCTCGGGCTCGGCCTCGACCTCGACGGCCTCCGGCTCCTCAACCGCAGCCTCGACCTCGGGCGCAGTCTCCTCCGCCTCGGGCTCGACAGCCTCGGTCTCCTCGACCACCGGCTCCTCGACGGCGACCTCAGCCTCGGCCTCGGCCTCCTCGACCACCGGCTCGGTCTCGGTCTCCACCGCAACAACCTCGGCCTCGGCCTCGACGGCCTCCTGCTCCTCCGCGGCGACCTCGTCCTCCGCCGCCGGTCGCGGTCCCCCCGCCAGCGCGGTCTTCGCGGCGACGTGCCGGTCGTACGCCGCCAGCGCAGCGTCCTTGTCGGCTTGGCGCTCGTGCAGCTCCGCCAGCAGTTCCGTCAGTCCCTGCTCGGCGAGTTCGAGGCGGAGCTGGCGGAGGGCGGAGAGGCGGTAGAGGGTGCCCTCGTCGGCGGCGAGGCGGTCGACGAGGTCGGCGAGTTCGGTGAGCGGCAGGGAGTCGAGGGCGCGCTCGGGAAGGAGGCGGGCCAGCGAGCGGACGGCGTCGGCCAGGGATTCGACGACGCCTGCGGTCTCGGTGAGCAGGGCTCCGTCGACGGGCACCGAGGGGCGGGAGGACGCGCCGGAGAGGGCGGTCCAGTCGCGGTGGGCGGCCGCTGCGGCGACCAGCGCGGTGTGCAGGTCGGCGCGGCCGGGGCGGGTGCCGGCGGTGGCGAGGGCCCGGGCCTGGGCGCGGAGCTGGCGGCGGCGGTTCCAGCCGAGCTTGGCGCCGGCGTCCTTGCGGTAGGCGGAGTTGCCGGTGGCGGCGGCGAGTTCGGCGAGGTCCTGTTCGTAGGCCTCGGTGCGCAGCGCCGCGGAGGTGGCGTGGACGCGCTGGAGGAGGTCGAGCAGGGTGGTGAGGCCGCCGAGGGTGTCGGGGATGTCGAGGCCGGCCTTGGCGGCGATGGCGTTGGCGGCCTGGCCGACGGCGCGGGTGTCGCGGCTGCGGAGTTCGGCGAGGACGGTGGAGGCGGCGCGGGCGTCCTCGGGACCGGTGAGGGTCTCGGCGGCCTCCAGCCAGGGGTTGGCGTCGGCGGTGAGGGCGAATCCGCCCTGGTCGGCGAAGCGGCCGAGTTCCTCACGGGTGCTCTGGCGGGTCTCGCCGTCCGTCGCGGACGCGGTCTCGGACGCCGCGTCGTCGGCGTCGTTCAGGGTGCGCACTGTCATGTGAAGTCCGGTTCGTGGCGTTTGGCTGGCAGAGGGACTGGCGGGGCGGGTGGGGTGGGTGCGGCGGCAGTGGCGTCGCGGGAGGCCAGAATACGGGTGCGCGTTCGAGCCGCGCACGCACCGGCCCTCCGTGAAATGCCGGGCCGCGGCGGACCGGTGGCGGTGGGCGCGGGGCCCGTCCGCGTGGTCCGTACGGTAGGGAGCGGCACCGACAGTACGCCCCGGCGGGGTGGGGGGCGGGAGTTGGGTGGGGTCATCGGTCCTCTCCTGGGTGCCGGGCGGGGTCCCGGGTGGGGTGCCGGCCGGCGGGCCGGGCGGTGGGGTCGGGGGGCGCGTGGCGGCGCAGGGCGGCGAGTCCGACGGGTGGCTGGTGGTCGCGGACGTGCTCGCGGTGCCACCAGGCGCCGGTGGCGCGCAGTTCGGGGCCGTCGGTGAAGCGGTAGCGGTACAGGCGGGCCCGGACCAGGGCGGGCGGGGTGCCGGGGAAGGGGTTGCGGCGCAGCAGGCGCAGGGTGTCGGGGTCGTTGACGAGCAGGCGGGCGAGCAGCGGGAGGAACCAGGGGCGGGCGTAGGAGGGGGAGATCGCGGCGAACCACATCAGCCAGTCGAGGCGCAGGTGGTAGGGCGCGAACTGCCGTGGCAGGCGGCGCAGTTCGCCGGGCTTGCCGGGGAATTCGTACTCCTGCCAGCCGTCGGTGCCGTGAACGTCGCGGGTGCCTTCGAGGACGATCTCGTACCGGGTCCGGTTGACGGAGCCGAACGCGCCGTAGCTGTTGACCAGGTGGAGGCGGTCCCAGGAGCGGTTCATCTGCTGGCGCGGGGAGACCAGGTTGCGGGCGGGCTGCCAGGAGCGGGCCAGCACCAGCAGGGTGTAGGCGGCCACCAGCACCTGGTACCAGACGGGTTGGCCGGGGTAGTCGAGGTCGGGGCCGATCGGCAGGACGCGGCGCAGCGTGCCGGTGTCGAGGACGGCCAGGGCGAGGGCGACGGTGAGCCAGTTCAGCCAGGCGAAGTTGCCGGAGGCGATCAGCCACAGCTGGGTGGCGATCATCAGCAGGGCGGCGTCGGAGGCGATCGGCTGCGGGAGGAACAGGCCGAAGGGGACGGCGAGTTGGACCACGTGGTTGGCGGCGGCCTCGGCCTTGTGCAGCGGGCGGGGCAGGTGGTGGAAGAACCAGCTGAGCGGGCCGGGCATGGGCTGGGTCTCGTGGTGGTGGTAGAGGCAGGTGAGCTTGCGCCAGCAGGCGTCGCCGCGCCACTTGATCAGTCCGGCGCCGAACTCGACCCGGAACAGCAGCCAGCGCAGCAGCCACAGCACGAGCAGCGGCGGGGCGACCCGGTCGTTGCCGAGGAACACGGCGAGGGCGCCGGCCTCCAGCAGCAGGGACTCCCACCCGAAGGCGTACCAGGTCTGCCCGGTGTTGACGATCGACAGGTAGAGCGCCCAGAGCAGCGCCCACAGGGCCATCGCGGCGCCGAGCGGCAGCAGGTTCGCCGCCCCGGCGAGCAGGGCGGCGGACAGCAGCAGGCCGGTCCGGGCGACGGCGGCGTACAGGCGGTCGCTGTAGTGCCAGTGGAACAGGCTGGGGGCGCGGCGGAACGGGACGCGGGCCAGGAAGCGCGGGATCGGGAGCATGCCGCGGCTGCCGAGCAGGGCGCGGAACTGGCGGGCGGCGGCGAGGAATCCGCAGCAGTAGACGAGGGCGAGCAGGCGCAGGAACAGCTCGCGGGCGAGCCGGTACTCGGGTGCGGCGAGCCATGCCATGCGGCCGCTCCTTCGGTCGGCTGCGCTCGGGGCCGCCCCCATGCCTACCATCCGGCGCGGCCGGGGCGGCCCGGCCGGGGGCGCGGTGGTGCGCCGGTTCATCCGGTCGGCCCTGCCCGGCGTGCGGCGGGGGGCGTTCGCGCGTAGTGACCCGTCCCCGGTCCGGAAACCCCCTGTCGGCCGCGGACGGAGTGTGGTGTCATTCCGCCGAACACACCCTGTCAGGACCAAGACCAGGAGACGCCCATGTCCGCACCCTCTCCGCAGTCCCCGGCCGACGCCGGCCCCGACTGTCCGCCCCCGCCCTCCCCCTCCGGGGCCGGGAAGGCGCCTGCGACCGGGAAGGTGCCCGCGGCCGGGCTCGGGGCGGCGGTGTGGGCGGCGCTCGGCATCGTGTACGTGGTGTGGGGGTCGACCTACCTGGCGATCCGGGTGGTGGTGGAGACCATGCCGCCGCTGCTGTCGGGCGCGCTGCGCTTCGGGGCGGCGGCGCTGCTGCTCGGCGCGGGCCTGGCGGTCCGTCAGGGGTGGCGGGCGCTGCGGGTGACGTGGCGTCAGTTCGCCTCCGCGTTCCTGGTGGGCGTGCTGCTGCTGGTCGGCGGCAACGGCCTGGTGGTGCTGGCCGAGCGGACCGTCCCGTCGGGGCTGGCGGCGCTGATGGTGGCGAGCGTGCCGCTCTGGGTGGTGCTGCTGCGCCGGGCGTTCGGGGCCCGGACCGGCCGGACCACGCTGGCGGGGGTGCTGGTCGGGCTGGTGGGCCTGGTGGTGCTGACCGCGCCGGGGCTGACCGGTGCGGTCGGGCTGTCCGGCCTGCTGCTGGTGGTGGGCGCGGCGGTGGTGTGGGCGCTGGGCTCGGTGCTGGCGGGGCGGCTGCCGATGCCGGCCGATCCGTTCGTGGCGAGCGTGTACGAAATGCTGGCGGGCGCGCTGGGCGCGCTGGCGCTGTCGTTCGCCCGGGGCGAGCCGGGCGGGTTCGATCCGGGGGCGGTGTCCGCGGGGTCGTGGGCGGGGCTGGTGTACCTGGTGCTGTTCGGCTCCATTGTCGCGTTCACGTCTTACGCGTGGCTGTTGCAGCGCGCGCCGCTTCCGTTGGTGGCGACCTATGCGTACGTCAATCCGGTGGTGGCGGTTTTCCTCGGCTGGCTCTTCCTCTCCGAGGCGCTGACCTGGCCGATCATGGTCGGTGGGGCGATCGTGGTCGGCGGGGTGTTCCTGGTCGCACGGAACGAACGATGAGAGCTCCGTGGACGAACCTCCCGGGTTGAATTCAAGAAGGTAACGAGTTGGTCGAATCGCCCCGACCAATGATTTACTTCTTGACGACACATGACGGGTGGGCTTGACTCCCCTTCACCTCGCCGTAGGGACACGGCGCTGTCAGGGAGGCACCACCCACCATGAACTCGATGACGCGTCGACTCGTCATCGGCACGGCCGCCGTGTCGATGACGCTGTCGCTCGCCGCCTGCGGGGACGACAAGTCCTCGTCCTCGGGCAACCAGTCCATCGGACTGCTGCTGCCCGAGCGCTCCTCGTCCACCCGCTACGAGGCGTTCGACAAGCCGTTGATCCAGACCTCGGTCGAGGGGCTGTGCACCAAGTGCACCCTCGACTACGCCAACGCCGACGGCGACGAGAAGGTCCAGAAGCAGCAGTTCGACGCGCTGCTCTCGCGCGGGGTCAAGGTGATCCTGCTCGACCCGGTGAACGCCGCCGTCACCGCGCCCTGGGTCGAGGAGGCCAAGAAGAAGGGCACCAAGGTCATCGCGTACGACCGGCTGGCCGCCGGCGACGTCATCGCCTACATCTCCTTCGACAACCAGCGCACCGGCGAACTCCAGGGCCAGGCCCTGCTGGACGCGATGGGCCGGGCCGGCAAGAAGCCCGCCGACTCCGAGATCCTGATGATCAACGGCGCGGAGACCGACCCCAACGCCGGCGCCTTCAAGACCGGCGCGCACCTGGCACTGGACGGCAAGGTCAAGCGGATCGCCTACGAGCAGTCCGGCGAGTGGAAGCCCGACGTCGCTGCGTCGAAGATCGACGAGGCGGTCTCCAAGCTCGGCAAGAACGGCTTCCAGGCCGTCTACTCGGCCAACGACGGCATGGCCGGCGCCATCATCGACGCGCTGCACAAGGCCGGCCGCACCGACGTGCCGGTCGGCGGGCAGGACGCCTCGCTGGACGCGATCCGCCGGATCCTCACCGGCGAGCAGGCGTACACCATCTACAAGCCGTACCAGCCGGAGGCCGAGGCCGCCGCCAACATGGCGGTCTACCTGGTCAAGGGCATCGACATCACCTCGGTGGCGGCCGCCGTCACCCAGTCCGGCGACAAGCAGATCCCCTCGATGCTGCTCACCCCGGTCGTGGTCACCAAGGACAAGATCGCCGAGACGGTCATCGACGGCGGCCTCTACAAGGCCGAGGAGATCTGCACCCCGCAGTTCGCCAAGGCCTGCAAGGACGCCGGCATCCCCGGCTCCTACTGACCGGAGCGGGCGGCGCGACGCCTTGTGCGGGGGTGCCGCCCCGCCCGCTCCACCACCGGCCGCTCCGGCCCTTCCGGCCCCGGCCGTTCGACCCCGGGCTGCTCCGTTCCGGGCTGCTCCGTTCCCGGCCGCTCCGGCGGTTCGACCCCGGGCTGCTCCGCTCCCGGCTGCTCCGCTCCCGGCTGCTCCGGCGGTTCGACCCCGGGCTGCTCCGCTCCCGGCTGCTCGGCGGTGACGGCCCGCCAGACCGGGACGGCCAGCACCACCATGCCGGCGCCGAACAGCAGGAAGGTGCCGGGCGTGCCCAGCAGCCGCTGGAGCAGCAGGCCGACGGCCGCGCCGGCCGGCATCGCGCTCATGATCGCCGCCCGGTAGGCGCCGCCCACCGCGCCGCGGATCCGCGGCGGGGTCAGCCGCTGGCGGATCGTCACGGTGAGCACGCCCCACATGCCGCCCAGGCAGCTGCCGACCGTCATCGCCGCGAACAGCGCCGGGCCGTGCAGGAACACCGGCGCGGTGAACACCAGCCCCCAGCCGAGCCGGGTCGCGCACAGCACCGGCGCACTGCCGAAGCGGCGTTCGGCCCGGTGCGCGGTGAGCGAGCCGATCGCGGTGCCGACGCCCACCGAGCTGAGCAGCACGCCGTAGCCCGCGTCGCCGAGGTGCAGCGGGCCGCCGGTCGCGTACACCACGAACAGCGCCAGGAACGAGGTGTTCGCCAGCGTGGTGAGCACCCCGGCCAGCGTGATCACCCGGATCACCCGGTTGCGCAGCAGGAACGCCGGACCGTCCCACACCCCCGACCGCCCGGCCCCGCCCTGTTCTGCCGCTGCCCGTTCTACCGCTGCCCGTTCTGCCGCTCCCCGTTCTGCCGCTGCCCGGTGCGCCCGTTCCGGGTCCGGGACGCGGCCGGTCCCGGGCGGCAGGGCGGTGAGCCGCAGCATCGAGCCCAGGTAGCCGGCGCCCGCGACCAGGAAGGTGGCGGGGGCGGCCAGCGCGGTCAGCCAGCCGGCCAGCGCGGGGGCGACGAACTGGCCGGTGACCCGGACGGTGGTGGCGAGCTGCCCGTTGGCCCGGGCCAGTTCCGCGGCGGGGACGACGGTCGGCAGGACGGTCTCGCTGCTGGTGTTGAACACCGTCTCGGCGGTGCCGACCAGGAACGCCAGGGCGAGCAGCAGCGGCAGCGACAGCGCCCCGGCCCAGGCTGCGGCCCCGATCCCGAGGATCAGCAGCGCCCGCGCCCCGTCCGCGGCCACCATCAGGCCCTTGCGCCCGGCCCGGTCGGCGAGCAGCCCGGCCGGGATGCCGAACAGCAGCCACGGCACCGTGCTGACCGCCATCACCAGCGACGAGGCGTTCACCGACCCGGTCAGGTGCGCCACCACCAGCAGCAGGCCGGTGCGCAGCACGCCGTCGCCGGTGTTGGCCAGCACGGACGCGCCGAGCAGCACCCGCAGCGGCCGGTTCCTCCGATCTCCCACGGCCGAAAGCTAGTACCCGAACCGCCGTGGCGGTGCGTCCCGCTGACGACTGGGAGGGAGATCACAGGACGGTGACCCGGTACCCGCGACGGCACGGGCTGTGATGCACTGGGCGCCTGCCGAACGATGGGGAGCGTGGCGACATGGACTTGCAGACCGACTACTTCCGGGCCGAGGACGAGGCCGCCGTGCGCAAGGTGATGGCGAGCGGGACGCGCCCGGCCGCCGAGGCGTTCGAATCGGTGCGGGCCCGGGGCATCGACCCGACCGTGGTCCTGCCGCGCCTGGTGGCCGCGCTGCGCGAGGAGAGCGACTCGGCCCAGGCCCAGGCGCAGTCCCCGGTCCAGACCCCCGACCTGGCCCCGGCCCCGACGCCGGCCCCGGCGCCGGTCAAGGACGGCCCGGACCGCTCGGTGTGGCCGACCGGCCTGGAGCCCTGGCACGAGGAGGGCCCGGGCGCCGCCGTCGACTTCGAGGACCCGTGGATGACCGGCCCCTGGGTGGTCGAGCTCCCCGACGAGACCCGCGACGCCCTGGCCGGCATCCAGCGCAAGCGCCTGCCCCGGCTCACCAGCCAGTGGGCCCGCACCGAGGAGGTGAAGAACGTCGAACGGATCGAACTCATGAAGCTGATCCACCAGTTGGGCGTCCTGGCCCGCCGCGCGAAGCAGGACGGCCAGCACCTCTACTGCGCCCTGACCGCCTGAACCGCCCGGCCTCCCGAGCGTCCGGCCTCCCGGCCCTCCGGCCTCCCGACCGCCCCGTGCGCTACGCCTTCTTCCGCGCCCCCGGCCCGGCCGCCGTCCTGGCGGCCTTCGCGGCCGGACCGGCCCGGCACGATCCGGCCGCCGCCTTCGACACCCGGTACCCGTCGGGGGCGGGGGCCGGCGACGTCCTCGAACTGCTCGACGAACTGCTCCTCCCGCTCCCGGACACCGGCCTGGTCGAGCGCACCGTCTGGCCGCCCACCACCCGGCCGCCCACCTGTTTCGCCGTCCCCGGCGACCCGTGGACCACCGGCCCCTGGGCCCACCAGCTCTCCCCCGCCGCCCGCGACCTCCTCGCCCGCTCGCCCGCCGGGGTCCTGCGGGCGCTGCGCCCCTACGGCCAGGCCCCGCCCGCCGCCGCGCTCGCCGTCCTGCCCGTCCTGGCCGCCCTGGCCCGCCGCGCGGCCGCCGCCGGGGAGCAGCTCTACTACTGGCTGGACGCCCCGCCCCCGTCCCCGCCGGACTGACCTCGACTCTTTCCCGTCCCCTTCCCGGCCCGCTGGGTCGCCGCGATGCAGGCGACCACCGCCAGCGCGGTGGGCACGGCGGTGGCGGGCAGCGTCTCGGCGAGCAGCAGGACCGCCCAGCAGAGCGTCAACAGGGGCTGGGCGAGCTGGAGTTGGCTGGCGCGGGGCACGCCGATCGCGGCCATGCCCCGGTACCAGACGACGAAGCCGCCGAACTGCGAGACCGCCGCCAGGTAGGCGAGGCCGGTGAGGCCGTGCCAGTTCCCGTGCACGGGTTCGGCGGTCAGCGCGAGCGCGCCGGTGAGGGCGTTGACGGGCAGCGCGGCGACCACGCCCCAGCCGATGACCTGCCAGCCGGGCAGGTCCCGGGCGAGGCGGCCGCCCTCCGCGTAGCCGAACGCGCAGACCAGCAGCGCCCCGAACAGGTAGAGGTCGGCGGTGGTCAGTCCCGCGCCGCCGCTCTGCTGGACGGTGAAGGCGAGGACGACGGCGGCCCCGGCGAGCGCGGCGAGCCAGAACGCGCGCGGCGGACGGGCCCCGGCCCGCAGCCCGCCGACCCGCAGCGCGCCGACGGCGGCGGTGGCCAGCGGCAGCAGGCCGATGACGACCGCGGAGTGCGCGGTGGAGGAGAGCCGCAGCGCGAGCGTGGAGAGCAGCGGGAAGCCGACCGCGCAGCCCACCGCGACGGCCGCCAGCCCCGGCCAGGCCGAGCGGGGCGGGACGCGGGCACCGGCGGCCAGCAGGCAGACCCCGGCGAGCAGCCCGGCGAAGGTGCCGCGCAGGCCGGTGACCGTCCACGGCCCGAAGCCCTCCAGGGCCCAGGCGGTGGCGGGGAAGCTGAACGAGAAGGCGAACACCCCGAGGGCGGCCTGGGCGGTGCCGCCGACCGCTATCGGGCGGAGCATGGTAGCGCTATCGTGTGCTGACATACAGGACGGTAGCAGTTGCCGCCCGCCCGCCGGAAGCATCCCTGAGAGGTAGGGCCGATGACCGTCCAGGAGCTCACCGACGTACTGCGCAGCACGGTGTTGCGCTACTCCCCGGGCGAGCGGATCCCCAGTAGCAGGGAGCTGGTGGAGCGCTACCGGGTCAGTCCGGTGTCGGTGTCCCGGGCGATCCGGGAGCTGGTCGCGGAGGGCGTGGTGGTGTCCCGGCCGGGGGCGGGGGTGTTCCGGGCCGAGCCGCGGCCGGGGCCCGCCGCGCGGGGGGACTTCTCCTGGCAGGAGGTGGCGCTCAGCGCGGAGGCGGGGGCGCCGCCCGCCCGGGTGGTGGACGCCTCGGGGGTGCTGGCGGCGCTCGCGCTGGCCCCGCCGGAGGTGGTCGACCTGAACAGCGGCTACCCGCACGCCTCGCTGTTGCCGGAGCGGGCGCTGGCCGGCGCGCTGGCCCGGGCCGCCCGGCGGCCCGGCGCGTGGGGGCGGCCGCCGCTGGAGGGGCTGCCGGAGCTGCGCGGCTGGTTCGCCCGCGAGGCGGGCGGCGGGGTGACGGCGGCGGAGGTGCTGATCACCGCGGGCGGGCAGAGCGCGTTGACCTGCGCGCTGCGTTCGCTGGCCCCGCCGGGCGCGCCGGTGCTGGTCGAATCCCCCACCTACCCGGGCCTGTTGGCGATCGCCCGGGCGGCCGGCCTGCGCCCGGTGCCGGTGCCGGTGGACGCGGACGGGGTGATCCCGGAGCGGCTGGACGAGGCGTTCGCGGTGTCGGGGGCGCGGCTGTTCGTCTGCCAGCCGCTGTTCCAGAACCCGACCGGCACCGTTCTGCCCGCGGGGCGGCGGCGGGCGGTGCTGGCGGCCGCGAAGCGGGCGGGGGCGTTCGTGGTGGAGGACGACTTCGCCCGGCTGCTGGCCCACCCCGGCGCGGGCGAGTTGCCCGCGCCGCTGGTCGCCGACGACCCGGACGGCACCGTGGTGCACGTCCGCTCGCTGACCAAGGCGGCCTCGCCGAGCCTGCGGGTGGGCGCGCTGGTGGCCCGCGGACCGGCGCTGGCCCGGCTGCGCTCGGTCCAGGCGGTGGACTCGTTCTTCGTTCCCCGGCCGCTCCAGGAGGCCGCCCTCGAACTGGTCACCTCCGCCGACTGGCCGCGCCACCTGCGCGCGCTGGCCCGGGAGTTGGCCGACCGGCAGCAGCTGTTCGCCGCCGCCCTGGCCCAGCGCGCCCCGGCCCTGCTGCCGCCGCTGCTCCCCCGCGGCGGGTTCCACCTGTGGCTGCCGCTGCCCGCCCAGCTCGACCCGGCGGCGTTCACCGCCGCCGCGCTGCGCCACGGCGTCGCCCTCTCCCCGGGCCGGAACTACTTCACCGCCGAGCCCGCGCCCCGCACCCGGGTCAGTCTCGCGGCCGCCGAGACCCGGGCCCAACTCGCCACCGCCGTCGACCGGTTGGCCGCCGCGCTGGAATCGCTCGACCTACCGCCGTCCTGACGGGCAGTCAGTGCGCGAGCTCCAGCAGCGCGATGCCGGCCAGCACGGTGGCGCTGGCGGCCAGCCGCAGGGTGCCGAGGCGTTCGCGCAGCACCAGGGTCCCGATCAGGGCGGCGATGACGATGGAGGTCTCGCGCAGCGCCGCGATGGCGGGCAGGTCGCCGACGGTCTGCGCCCAGACCACCAGCCCGTACGCGGTGAGCGACATCAGCCCGCCGCCGAGCCCGACCACGGGGTTCGCCCGCAGGGCGGGCAGCAGGGTGCGGCGGCGGACGGCGGCCACCGCGACGAGCACCGCCAGGCCCTGCAGGACGAACATCCAGGCGATGTACCCGGCGGCCGAGTCCGCGGCCCGGACCCCGCCCGCGTCCACCACGGTGTAGCCCGCGATCAGCACACCGTTGCCCAACGCGGCCCCGATCGCCGGGAGTTGCCCCCGCCCGGGGAGGCCGCCGACCAGCGCCAGCCCGGCCAGGCCGAGTGAGATCACCGCGACGGCGGCGAGCTGTCCGGCGGGCAGCGGGCGGTGCAGGACGGTGGCGGAGAGCAGGGCGACCACGGCCGGGGAGGTGCCGCGGGCGATCGGGTACAGCTGTCCGAAGTCGCCGAGGCCATAGGCGCGGGCCAGCAGCAGCTGGTAGCCGGTCTGGAGCGCGGCGGAGGCCAGCAGGTAGGGCAGCGCGTCCGCACCGGGCGGCGGGACGAACAGCGCGAGCAGCACGCCGAAGGCCACGAACACCAGGTTCATCTGCGCGATCCCGGCGATCCGGTCGCGCACCCCGTGCACCAGCGCGTTCCACACGGCGTGCAGCAGCGCGGCGGCCAGCACCACGAACGGGACGGCGCCCTGGGTCACCGCTCCCCCCTCCACAGCAGTCGAACCCCGAAAGATGTACAGCCAACTTAGCGCCTGTCATCGCCCCACCCACCCCC